>NZ_VFNL01000001.1:3300000-3572005 GCF_006715565.1 Microbacterium sp. SLBN-154 | reverse complement strand
GGTCGAGGCGTACGGCGGCGAGCGTGATCGCGTCGACCTCGGGATTCACGGCGATCGCGACGACACGCGGTGACACCGAGACGATCGGCGACGGCCTCCCCACCCGACGGGCGGGGTCGGGTGCGCGCTCGGTCACGAGACCGTGGCGCACGAGCTGACCGACGAGGTCGGCGATCGTCGATCGATTGAGTCGCGTGGCCTCGGTGAGGTGCGCCCGCGAGAGGGGACCGGTGCGATGCAACAGCGTCAGGATCGTCGACAGGTTCCGCTGCCGACCACCGGGCCCGACCAGACTCATCGCTCCAGTGTAGGGAGAAGGGTGCCCCGCGCCCGGACGGACGCGGGGCACCGCGGTGGGGGAGGTGGGTGTCCCGCGCCCGGACGACCGCGGGACACCCCGGGGGAGGTGCGCCTCAGCCCTGCATCCGCTCCCGTCGTCGCTGCACGAGGATCGCGCCGGCGAGAAGGGCCAGCAGGCCCGCGAGGCCCAGGCCGATCGGCAGGCCGCCGCCGGTGGAGGCGAGCGGGTTGCGCGGGTCGTCAGCCGCGCCCCCGTCCGATCCGCCGGACGCCGGAGGCGTGGTCGGCGTGCCGGGCTCGCCGGGTGTGCCCGGCACGGTCGGCGGCGTGGGCTCACCGGGATCGGTGGGCGCGGCGTCGTCCGCGGCGACCAGCTCTCCCACGCCCCAGCGGGCAGTGGACTGGTAGCCGGCGCCCGTGGGGTCGGCCCAGTTGCGGATGCCCGTGCGCGCGCCGTCGGAGGCGTCGTTGACCTGGAAGTCCAGACCGTGGAACGTCCCCTCGCCGCCCGAGTCGAGCAGGCTGATGCGGGCCTCGACGATGTAGCCGCCGTCGACGGTCGACACCTGCGATTCCACGCGGTTCCGCTGGAACGCCTCGTCACCCGTTCCGAACGACACCGCGCCGGCCGCACTGATGCGGATCTGGGTGTCGTCGTAGCGGTAGGAGCCGTTCTTGACGTTGCCGGCGTCGACGTAGATCTCGACCGAGTCCTGGATCCAGGGATCCGAACCGGAGACATCCACCACCGGGTCGGCGACCTCGGCCAGGACGAACAGCGCGTTGTCCTGCCACAGGGTCCGCACCGACGCCGTGGCACCGTCGGTGCCCTCGACCTGGCGGTCGGTGGTCACGGCGTTCGCCGCTGCCCACGCGTCATCCACGGCGCCGTCGACGGTCGGCGTCTCGGAGGCCTCGACGACCTCGACGAACGACAGCGGCTCGACGAGCGTGAGGTTCCCCAGTTCGCCCGCGGTGTTCCATCCGGCCGAGGCGTCGCCGTCGGCGATCCTCACGTCGAAGCGGACCACGTCGCCGAGGTCGGCGTCGCCGAGCGGCAGGGCCGCGACGACGAGGTAGCCGGCCTCGGTCTCGGTGACCGACGCGGACACGTCGCCCCCGCCGTCTCGGCCGACGACGTACTGCTGACCGCCCACGTCGAAGGACACGCTGTCGGCGTCATCCATCGATCCGTCGGTGACTTCGACGTACGCAGTGAGGGTGCCCGGCTCCCAACGCAGCTGGAACGCGCCGCTCTGCTCGATCGGCAGCAGGGGCAGACGCGCCCACTCGGAGGCGGTGGTCGCGGCGTCGTCCACCGGTACCGATCCGCCGAACACGAACGCACTGCGCTGGCGGGCGGGCAGCTCCTCGTCGACGGCGCCGAAGTAGGCGGGCTTGCCCTGGTAGGCGTCGTCGAACAGCAGCGGAGCGCCGTTGGCGGAGCGCCAGCTGCGGCCGTCGGTGAGACCCCACACGGTCACGCTGTAGAGCTCGTCGATGTTCTCGCGGAACACCCGGAAGGCGTCACGGTAGTAGTAGCCCTGCTCGATGAGCAGCGCCTCGCTCACCGGAGTCCCGGTGGTGACGTCGAGCTCGGTGACCACCTGGGTCACCGGCAGATCGGAGAATGTCCGGATCGCCTGCTCCAGCGCCGAGACCGGCATCGCCAGGCTCACGTGGAACTGGTGCCCCACGCCGTCGATCGGCACGCCGCGCTCGAGGAGCCGCTCGACGAGTGCGAGGTAGCGGCCCTGCTTGCCCGACTGCTCGGTGTTGTAGTCATTGATGAACAGGGTCACCGGGCGATCGGTCCCGTCGGCGGCGTAGACGTCGTTGAACGCTTCGTCGGCGTACTGGAACGACAGGTCGATGAACTCCTCGCCGAGGATGCGGTACCACTCGCTGCGACGGAGCCCGTCGGCGTATTCGGAGCCGTCGGAGACGACCTCGTTGACCACGTCCCACGCGTTCAGGGGGTTGGTGCCGCCGAACTCGCCGTACTCGGTGGCCAGCCACTCGGCGACGTTGAAGATGTGCTCGCGGAGGCGATCCCGCAGGATCTGCTTGTCCGCATCGCTCGTCGTCAGCGGCGAGCCGTCGGCTGCCTGGAAGAAGAACGCGGGTGTCTGGCTGTGCCACACCAGCACGTGGCCGTACACGGCCAGGTCGTTGGCCTCGGCGAAGTCCATCAGCGCGACGGCCTCGGGGTTGGCGCGGAACTGGCCGTTCGCGTCGTACCAGGCCTCGGGCTTCATGTAGTTCTCACCCGTGATCTGGTCGAAGTGGCGCAGGAGCAGCTCCGAGGCCACACCCGTCGTCTCCCGGCTGTCGATCGCCACACCCACCGGGACATCCAGCGTGTCCTGAAGCGGAGTGAGGTCCTGGATCTCGCCGGGCTCGGGCACGCTCACCTGGATGTCGTCGAAGTACAGGTCGGACGTGTTCGTGCCGTTGTAGTCGGTCTCGAAGTAGAGCAGACCCGTGTCGAACGCGGCGAGGGGGAAGGATGCCCGCACCTGCGTCCACCCGGAGTTGGTGACGTTCGCGAACTGCGCGAGCGTCGAGAACGTCGTCGCCCCCTGGTAGTCGCGCTGGAGGCTCAGCCACACCGGCCCGGTGGCCTGTCCCTCGCCGAAGCGCACCCAGGCGGTCACCTCGTAGGTGACGTTCGCCTGCAGGCCCGCGATGTCGTGGCCGAACCCCGAGCCCTGCGACGTGCGTCCCGTCAGGGCCGCCGACTGGCTGCCCTGCTGAGCGTCGTCGGTGGTGAGCGACACGGTCGGAGCGCCGCTGCCGCTGTCGCGCGGAACCCAGCCGCCGAGGCTCTCTTCGAAGTCGTTCGAGAGCGCGGTCGGTCCGGTCACCGGCGGGGTGCCGGGGTCGGTGGGCTCGGTGGGCTCGGTGTCGAGCGCCGTGACGACGAGGTCGTCGAGGTAGTAGGTGAAGGTTCCCGACTCCGCGCCCCCGGTGCCGATGTAGAGCTGGAGCTCGGGCAGATTCGCGTCGGCGGGGACGGTGTACTCGCCGCTGATGGTGGTCCAGTCGGCGGCGGTGGCGGTGGTCGGCCCGATCCAGGTGTAGGCGGGCTTCATCACGAAGCGCGCCGACTGGTCAGCGGTTCCCTCGGCGAGCTTGATGCGGGCCGACACGCTGTAGGTCGTTCCTGCCTCGAAGATCCCGGCGGGGCTCTGGATGCCGGTGAAGTCGTCCGCGCGGTCGGAGACCTGCAGGACTCGCGAGCCGTCGAGGTCGATGACCGAGAGGGTGTTCTCACCTCCTCCGCTCGCGATCCAATCGCCGGTCGTGCCGTCTTCGAAGTCGGCCGAGGCGATGACGGTGTCGGCCGCGGAGGCGGCCGACAGGGGGGCGACGATCAATGCTGCGGCTGCCAGGACGGCGGCTGCAGCGGATCGAGCACGATGTCGTCTCACGAATACGCTCCTTTGCGCGGGGGTTTGTCGTGGTCGCAAACCTATGTGCGCGCAGAGCGTCCGAGGGTCTTCCTCATGGAAACGTTACGAAACTCTCCACTTAAGTTTCGAGAGGTGGTGCGGGCGCCGTGCTCTCCCTCACCACGAGGTGGGTGGCCAGGTCCATCCGCAGCGTCTCGGGGTGCCCGCCCGCGCCGAGGCGGAGTGCCAGTCGGGTGGCCTCCTCTCCCATGCGGCGCAGCGGCTGATGCACCGTCGTCAGCTGCGGGCTGAACCAGCGCGCGAGCGCGATGTCGTCGTATCCGACGACGGAGAGATCAGCCGGGACCTCGAGTCCCGCGCCGCGCGCTGCGGCGATGACGCCGATCGCCTGGAGGTCGCTGCCGGCGAAGATCGCCGTGGGCCGGTCGGGGAGTGCGAGGAGTTCCCGGGCCCACGCTTCACCGCCCGAGGGGTGGAAGTCGCCGAAACGCACCCAGCCCGGGTCGACGGGCAGGCCCGCGGCGTTCATCGCCGAGCGATAGCCGTCGAGGCGGGCGTGCGAGCACATCGCATCGGAGGGGCCGGTGATCGCGGCGATCCGTCGGTGCCCGAGCTCGATCAGATGCCGGGTCGCCACCAGGCCTCCCGTCCAGTTCGCCGACCCCACCGCCGGCACATCGGCGGCCGGATCGCCGGACGGGTCGACGATGACGAACGGGATGCCGCGGCGCTTGAGCTTGTCGCGATGGGCGGGCGCGAGGTCGGAGAAGACGAGGACGACGGCGGCCGGGCTTCGGCGCAGGACGCCGTCGATCCACTCGTCGCCGGGGGCATGCCGGTCGCCGCTGAGCGTGAGCACGGTCGACAGTCCCGACGCCGCCGCGACCGTCTCGACCCCGGTGATGAGGTCGGTCGACCAGCTGGGCTCGAGTTCGTGGAGGACGAGCTCGACGTACTCGCCCCGACGGTTGCCGGCGCGGCGGGTGTAGCCGTGCTCGGCCAGAAGCCGCTCGATCCGTGCCCGGGTCGCCGAGGCGACATCCGTCCGGCCGTTGAGGACCTTCGACATCGTCGCGATCGACACCCCGGCTTCCTCGGCCAGCTGCGCCAGCGTGACGCGCGCGCCGCTTGTGCTCATGGCGCGATCATAGGACGCACCCCGCCGGTCTTCCCTCGCCAGCTCGATGTTCACACGCTCTCCTTCGCGGGGCAGGGGGCGACTCAGCCCGCGACGATCGCGGCCGAGATCAGTTCGCGGTCGGTGGGGGTCGCGCTCGACGTCAGGTCGTCGAGCCGCGTGATCCCGGCCGGGAACGCCCCACGGCGAGCCCCGGCCGACCAGTCGCGGATGACGCCGAGCGCGCCGTCCGCCGGGCCCCCGACCTCTCTCTCGGCCGAGAGGACAGGCAGCACCCGCAGTCGCACCTTCGTCGCGGTGTCCACAGCGATCTGGGCGAGACGGTGGGCGATGCGGTCGTTCTCGAAGCGCTCGACGAGCTGACGACGGTAGCCGGCCGTGTCCGCGCCGGGTCCTACGGCGCGTTCCGCCTCGTCCCAGAACCGGTCCAGGGTAGCCCGGCAGGTCGGATCACCCATGGCCTCGGCCACCGTATTGCAGCCCCGGAGCAGGCCCCGGAACGCGAGCGCGAGATGTCCGCCGTTGAGCATCAACAGCTTTCGGCGTTCGAAAGGGGCGATGTCATCGACGAAGCGGGCGCCGGCGTCTTCCCATCGAGGGCGCCCTGCGGGGAAGTCGCCGGCCAGGACCCAGTCAGAGAACGGTTCGGCCACGACAGCGGCCTCGTCGCGGAAGCCGAGAGCGTCTTCGACCGCACGGATGTCGACCGGGGTCGTGTGGGGGGTGATGCGATCGACGCTCGTGGAGACGAACGACACCGGCCATCCTGTGGTGTCCCAGCCGAGCGCGGCGGCGACGTCGGTGATGGTGCGCTCGAGCGTCCGGCCGTTCGCGGGCAGATTGTCGCAGGACACGACGGCGATCGGGCCGGCTCCTCGTGCGGCACGATCGCGCAGCGCGAAGGCCAGCCGCGCCGCGGTCGTGTTCAGACGCGCCGGGCGGCCACCCCGGAGGGCTGCCAGGTCGGCGACGACGTCGGGATGGTCGGTGTCGAGGTATCCGTCGGCTCCGAGGTGGTAGCCGGCCTCGGTGACGGTCAGGGTGACGACCGACGTCGCGGGTGCCGAGACCAGGTCGACGAATCGGTCGAGATCGGCAGAGGCGCGCGCTTCGCTGATGCTGTCGATGATGTGGAAGCGGTCGCCCTCCCGCCCGCGTTCGACCAGGGTGTACACCCCGCCCTGAGCAGCCAGCTGATCAGCGATGCGGGGGCTGCGGCCGGTGAAGCCGGCGATCCCCCAGTCCGCGGCGTCACCGGCGCGGGAGGTGTACCAGGCCTGATGCGTTCGGTGGAAGGCGCCGATGCCGATGTGGACCATCCTGATGGGCGCGGGGCGGCGCGCGCGACCGCTCTCGACGAGCGCATCGCGTGTCAGGCGCGGGGGCGGAGGCGTCGTCATCGGGTGGCCACCGGCTCCGCGGCGAGCTGCGCCACTCGTGCACGCAGCCATTCCGCCTGCCGTACCCAGTGCGCGCCCTCGCCCGCCTCGTGTCCGTTCCAGGCATAGGTGAGCGTCTCGGCGCCGGCCCCCCACTGGTTCGCGGCGGCGAAGACGCCCGAGGGAGGCGCGATGGTGTCCATGAGTGCAGCGCCGAACAATGCCGGGGCTGTCGCCCGGCGAGCGAAGGACACACCGTCGAAGTACGACAGCGTGTCGAAGACCCGCTGGGTCGCGTCGCGGTGCACCGCGAGGTAGCGGGTGAGTTCGGCATGCGGATCGGCGTCGGTGAGTCCGATCACGCGGGGGAGGTCGCACAGGATCGGAACGGTGGGAAGCGCGCCCACGAGTCCCTCGGACAGGCCGGCGGCCGCGATGGCGATCGCCCCGCCCTGGCTGTTCCCTGTCACCGCGACCCGGGACGGATCAACCTCCGGCATCTCGCGGAGGGCGTCGACGGCGCGCACCGCGTCCGCGAAGACCCGTCGGTAGTAGTAGTCGAAGGGGTTGTCGATCCCGCGGGTGAGGAAGCCGGCGGTCGCCGGCCCAGCCCCGTGGGGATCCGCCGTCTGCCCGCCGGTGCCCCACGTCGCCCCCTGCCCTCGCGTGTCGACGATGAGCTGCGCGAACCCGGCGGCGGGCCAGTGGAGCCGCTCGTGAGGCAGGCCGCGCCCTCGGCCGTATCCGACGAACTCCACGACGGCGGGAAGTGGTTCGCGCGCACCGGCGGGAAGGACGAGCCAGGCCCGCACGGGGTCGCCCGCGTAGCCGGAGAAGACGACGTCCTCGACGGTCACGAGATCCAGCGGAGCGGCCGTCGGCGTACGTCGGACGCCGGTGGCCTGCGCCCGGGCATCGGCGATCGTCTCGCGCCAGAAGGAGTCGAAGCCCGGCGGCTCAGGGACGTCGGGACGGTAGGTCCGGAGTTGCGATTCCGGCAGGTCGAAGCGCGCCATTGCAGGGGTTCTCCCATCGTTTCGTGACCCGCCGGGCTCGGCGGCGTCCCTGGAGCAAGATCGAATGAAAACGTTGACATCGATTCTTCCAGAGGTTAGCGTCATCGGGTATCGCACGGGAAGTCGAAAGTTTTCCCGCGAGATCGCAGGCCTCTCTGAGAGATGACCACCCGCAAAGGAGCGCAGTGTCCGTCAACAGCAACGTCGTCCTCGCCGACGCGATCGAGCTGCGCGAAGAAGCCGAGGACCAGCAGCGCAAGACCGACCGCGGCCGGCGATCCCGTCCGCCCAGGCAGCGCCGGACCTGGCGCAAAGCGCTGAAGCGCGACTGGCGCCTCTACTCGCTGCTGGTTCTCCCCATCATCTTCCTGCTGATCTTCCGGTATGTGCCGATGGCGGGGAATGTCATCGCCTTCCGCCGCTTCCGCCCCGGCGGGAGCATGTTCGGTGACGAGTGGGTCGGACTGCGTTACGTGGAGCTGTTCATCAACGACCCGACCTTCTGGCGGGCGTTCTGGAACACGGTGATCCTGGGCGGGTTGACGCTCGCGATCGTGTTCCCGCTGCCGATCATCCTCGCTCTGATGTTCAATGAGCTGCGTTCGCGGCGCTTCAAGCGCATCGCGCAGTCCATCTCCTACCTGCCCCACTTCATGTCGATCGTCATCGTCGCCGGCATGGTGCTCCAGCTCACCGCGCTCCGCGGCTCCATCAACCAGGGGATCCAGTTCTTCGGGGGCGAAGCCATCCCCTTCATGCAGTTGCCCGAATGGTTCCGCTCCATATACGTCAGCTCGGAGATCTGGCAGACCGTCGGTTGGGGCACGATCCTCTACCTCGCGGCCCTCACGACCATCGATCCGCAGCTCTATGAGGCCGCACGCATCGACGGGGCCAACCGCTGGCGCCAGATCTGGCACGTCACGCTACCGGGCATCCGACCCACGATGATCGTCCTGCTCATCCTCAACATCGGCACATTCATGGCCGTCGGGTTCGAGAAGGTGCTGCTGTTGTACAACCCACTGCTGTACCCGACAGCCGACGTCATATCCACGTACCTGTATCGGGTCGGCATCATCTCGAGCAACTTCTCGTATGCCACGGCGATCGGCCTGTTCGAGGCGCTCATCGGCCTGACCCTGATTCTTTCCGCCAATGCGATCTCGCGCCGAGCAGTGGGGACGAGCCTGTGGTGACCACCAGTATCCGCACGCCGGTCCGCCGCCGTGCCGACAGGATCTTCCGGCCGTCGACGCAGGGGGGGATCAAGGACTCCCGCAGCTACACGGTGTTCCGGGTGATCAACGCCGTCCTCATCGTGGCGATCTGCTTCATCACCCTGTACCCCTTCCTGAACGTCGTCGCCCAGGCGTTCAGCTCCGAGGCGTACATCAACTCCGGACAGGTGAATCTCATCCCCATGGGGTTCAACGTCACCACGTTCGGGTATGTCATGAGCGACCCGCTGTTCTGGCGGAACTACGGCAATACGGTGGTCTATACGGTCGTGGCGACCGCCATCGCGATGGTGCTCACGACGTCGTTCGCCTACGCGCTGTCGAAACGGCACCTCAAGGGGCGGGCCTTCTTCATCGGCATCGCCGTGTTCACGATGTTCTTCAACGGCGGGCTCATTCCGAACTACATCCTGATCAACACCCTGGGGTTCAAGAACACCATCTGGGCGATCGTGATCCCGAACGCGATCAGCATCTTCAACCTCCTGGTGATGAAGGCTTTTTTCGAGAACTTCCCCGAGGACCTCGAAGAGGCCGCGGCGATCGACGGGCTGACGACGTACGGCATCCTGCTGCGCATCGTCCTTCCGCTGAGCAAGGCCGTCATCGCCACGATGGTGCTCTTCTACGCCGTCTCGTTCTGGAATTCGTGGTTCACCGCCTTCCTCTACCTCGATCAATCCGAGCTGTATCCGGTGACGGTGTACCTGCGGAACCTGCTGGCCGCTGCCACGGGCGGCGAGTCCCTCGGAGCGGGCATGGGCTCCGGTGAATCGGCGCAGGTCGCCGCGAACGTCAAGGCGGTGACGATGCTGCTCACGGTGCTGCCGATCGTCTGTCTCTATCCCTTCATCCAGAAGTACTTCGTCTCCGGCGTCATGCTCGGCTCCGTCAAGCAGTGACCCGAAGACACCCGATCCACACCCCCAGAAAGGAATCCCGATGACACAGCAGATTCGACCGAAGAGAAGCGCGCGACGCGGCGCGATGCTCGCCGGTGCGCTGCTCACCGCCGGCGCCCTGGTACTGACCGGCTGCGGCGCCTCCGACGACGGTGGCAGCGCCGAAGGCGGCGAGTTCGACTTCACCGGCAAGGATGTCGGGGCGATGGAGGACTACGGGGTGGGGGACACGTTCTCCGCGACCGAGCCCGTCGAGTTCGGCCTGTTCTACCGCGATCACCCGAACTACCCGATCGACGACAACTGGCTGCTGTTCGAAGAGCTCGAGGCGAACCAGAACGTCACCTTCGACATCGTCAGCGCTCCCCTGTCTGAGTGGGATCAGCGCAAGTCCCTCGTGATCGGCGCGGGCGACGCCCCCGACATCGTCTCGGTGACCTACCCGGGCCAGGAAGTCTCATTCGTGGCGGGTGGGGCGATCCTCCCCGCAAGCGACTTCGTCCAGTACATGCCGAACTACATGGACAAGGTCGAGAAGTGGGGGATGGAGCCCGACCTCAACGCCCTGCGCCAGGAGGACGGCAAGTACTACCTCTTCCCGGGCTTCCGTGAGGAGCCGCGGCCCGAATACTCCTACGCCGTGCGCACCGACATCTGGGAGGAGCTGGGCCTCAGCCTCGAGCCCGAGTCGTTCGAGGAGTTCGCCGAACAGCTCCGCACGGTCAAAGAGGCCTATCCCGACCTGTACCCGATGACCGACCGGTGGTCGGCCAATGGACCGATCGAGGGGACGCTCGGCTTCGTGTCGCCGAACTTCGGCACCACCGGAGGATGGGGCTTCGGCCAGGGTCTGTGGTGGAACGGCGAGGAATTCGAATACGCCGGGGCCAGTGACGGATATCGCGACATGGTCGAGTATTACGCGATGCTCGTGGAGGAGGGACTGCTCGACCCCGAGGCCATCACTCAGGACGACGACCAGGCTCTCCAGAAGTTCGCGTCGGGTCAGGCGCTGGCGATGGGGACGAACGATCAGGAGATCGTCCGATACCGTTCCACGATCGAGGAGCTCGGCACGGATGCCGAGATCGGCATGATCCGCGTTCCCGCGGGACCGGCCGGTGACAACTTCCAGTCGGGCCAGCGGCTCGTGAGCGGCTTCATGCTCTCGTCCGATGCCGCGGAGTCGGAGAACTTCCTGGCGATGCTGCAGTTCCTCGACTGGCTGTACTACTCCGACGAGGGGCTCGAGTTCGCCAAGTGGGGTGTCGAAGGCGTGACCTACGACAAGGACGGTGAGGATACCTGGGTGCTCAACGAGAACATCACGGCGATGGGTCTGAACCCGGACGCCCCGGAGAACCTGCAGGCTGACTACGGATTCTCCAACGGCGTGTTCACCCTCGTGCACGGATCGACCGTCGCCCTCGACCGGTCGATGCTCCGGCCCGAAGCGCTGGAGTTCGTCGAGTCGATGTCGTCGAAGGACGTCCTCGAGCTGCCGCCGCCGGCCCCGCTGAACGAGATCGAGCGCGAGCAGGTCTCTCTCTACCAGTCCTCACTGAAGGATCACGTCTGGCAGAACACCTCGGCCTTCATCCTCGGCCAGCGGTCGATGGACGAGTGGGACGACTACGTCGCCGAGCTCGAGGGCATGAACATGCCCGCGTACCTCGACATCGTCAACGCGGCGCAGGAGCGCTACGCCGAAAGCAACTGATCCGCCGGCAACGGCCTCGCGTCCGCTCGGGCGCGGGGCCGTTGCCGTCGACGGAGGAGAAAGTGACCATGACACTCCCCACCCTGAGCAAGATCCCCTACGGCGGCGACTACAACCCCGAGCAGTGGGGCGAAGAGGTGTGGGACGAAGACCACCGGGCCTTCGACCTCGCCGGCATCGATCTCCTCACTGTCGGTGTCTTCTCGTGGTCCCGTACCCAACCCGACGAAAAGACCTACGACTTCTCCATGCTGGATCGGATCATCGACCGGGCCCACGCCGAGGGCCGGAAGGTGTGCCTGGCGACGGGCACCGCCGCGGTGCCGCCCTGGCTGGCGACGGCGTACCCCGATGTGTGTCGCGTCGACTTCGAGGGACGCCGCCACGTATACGGCGTGCGTCATAACGCTTGCGTCAGTTCACGGAACTACCGCCGGCTCGCGACCGCGATGGCGGCCCGGGTCGCAGAGAGGTATGCCGATCACCCCGCGGTCGTGGCGTGGCATATCAACAACGAGTACGGCGGGCTCTGCTACTGCGATCTGTGCGCAGGAGAGTTCCGTCTGTGGCTGCGAGCCCGGTACGGGACGCTCGACCGGCTGAACGATGCATGGAACGCGGACTTCTGGTCACACCGGTTCACGGACTGGGACCAGATCGTGCCGCCGAACATCCTGTCGGAACATTGGAAGAGTCCCGATCACACCGCGTTCCAGGGCATCACCCTCGACTATCACCGGTTCAACACCGACAACATCCTGCGCTCCTTCCGCGAGGAAAAGGCGGCGATCCGCGCCCACTCGGATCTGCCCGCGACGACGAACATGATGGCGATCTACCGTCATCTCGACTACCACCGGTGGGCGGATGACCTCGACTTCGCCTCGTGGGACAACTACCCCACCGACGGGTCGCCGGTCTCGCGGCAGGCTCTCAGCCACGGGCTCATGAGAGGCATCAAGGGCGGGCAGCCCTTCTGGCTCATGGAGCAGACACCGACCATGACGTCCACGCGCGACTACAACCCCGTCAAGCGTCCCGGTCAGATGAGACTCTGGTCGTGGCAGGCGGTCGCCCATGGTTCGGATTCTGTGCTGTTCTTCCAGATGCGCCACAGCAAGGGGGCCTCGGAGAAGTATCACGGTGCGGTGCTGAACCACGCCGGTCGCACCGACACCCGCGCGTTCCGCGAGGTCGCCGATCTCGGCGCCGAGCTCGCGGCGATCGGAGACCGGCTGCTCGGGTCACGGACGCCTGCCCGGGTCGCCGTGCTCTTCGACTGGGACTCGTGGTGGGCTCTCGAGATCTCCGACGGCCCGAGCCGATTCGTCCGGTACGAGAAGCAGATGGTCCTCTATCACGAGGCCCTGTGGCAGGCAGGAGCAGTGCTCGACGTCGTTCCGGTGTCCGCCGACCTGTCCGCGTACGACGTCGTCGTCGCGCCCTTCCTCCACATGGTGAAGGGCGATACGGCGGCTCGCCTGGAGGCGGTCGTGCGACGCGGTGGCACGGTCGTGACCACCGTGCTGTCGGGGCGGGTGGACGAGGACGACAACGCCTTCCTCTCCGATGTCCCCGGCCCCCTCGGCCCGGTCGTCGGGGTGCGGGTCGACGAGACCGATTCGCTGCCGCCGACGCAGACGAACACCGTGGTGCTCTCGCACGGCGACGAGCCGGAGGTGCGCAGTGAGGCGTCTCTCGTCTTCGATCTGGTCATCCCTCAAGGTGCCGAGCCGATCGGGTCCTACACGCAGGACTTCTATGCGGGCACCCCGGCCGTCACCCGGAACCGGATCGGCGACGGCTCAGCCTGGTACGTCGGGACGTGCCTCGATCAGCGCGGGGTCGACTGGGTCATCCGGCGTGCGCTCAGCGAGCAGGGGCTTCTCGGCCCCTTCGCCGACATACCCGATCTCGAGCACACGACGCGAGAGATCGACGGACGTCGCTACGAGTTCGTGCTCAACCACAGCGGTGCCGAGGTGGACGTGGCTTCACCGTTCCAAGGGACCGATGTGCTCACCGGCGCCGTCGTCTCCGTCGGTGCACCGCTGCGCCTGGGAGTCAACGGCGTTGCCGTGATCGAGGTCGACTGATGGCCGATCCGACGAGCCCCGGCAGGATGGAGCGCGTGAACCCATCCGCGTCTTCCCCCGACCCGCGCCAGGGCGCATTCTGGCGCGCGACGACGGTCGTCTACTGGTACGTCGTCGTGGAGGGCTGCTTCCTCCTCGCCGCCGCTCCGGGGTTCGCAGGGATCCTCCTGCTGGAGCGGGATGCGAGCAACATCCCGCTGTACGCCCTGTGTCTTCTGCCGCTCGGCCCCGCGTTCTCGGCGGCGGTGTCGACGATGGCGGCCCGGATGACGGCGGAGGAGCCGAACGTCTGGCCGAGGTTCTGGCGGGCGTACGCGCGCAACCTCGGCGATGTGCTCTGGGTCTGGGTCCCCGCGCTCGCGATCGCCACCGTGCTCGGGACGACCGTGGCCTTCGGCGCGGCCGCCGGCGTCGACCTCTTCTTCACCGGCGCCGCGATCGTGCTCCTCGTCGTCGTGGCGCTGTGGGCGTCGCACGCCCTCATGATCGCGTCGTTCTTCCGATTCCGGGCGCGCGACATCGCACGGCTCGCCTTGTACTACCTGGCCGCCAAGCCGCTCGTGACACTCGGCTCGGCGTCGTACCTGGTGCTGGCGACAGCAGTCGTGGCGTTCGGGTCCGATTGGATGCTGGCGCTCACCGCGGTCGTCTTCGCGGCGTTCGCGGGCGCAAACGCCCGGCCGATGGTCGCCGACGTCACGCAGCGGTTCACCGCGGACGACGGCTGACCCCCGTGCCGGCTCCGAAGAGCCGGCACGGGGAGGGCTGTCAGTAGATCGTGCGCCCGGCCTCGTCGGCGATGCCCGACTTCCGCCAGAAGTACGTGTTGATCTGGTCGCGCCACTCGATCGCCGACCTCCGCTGCTCGGCGAGGCGTTCTCCGACGCGGCGGTGCAGATCGGACGGAACCCGGCCCTCGAGCTCGTCCCAGGTCACGGCCATCTCGTCGACCCGCTCGACGCCCGCGAAGTGAGTGTCGTAGATGTGCTGGATCACCGTCGACCCGCTGTGGAGGCGATGGGTGTACGGCACGTGGTGGAAGAAGAGGATCAGCTCGTCCGGCACGGTGTCGACAGACTCGTAGCGGCTCGCCCACGGTTCGGAGTACTGACCGGTGAAGCCGGTCCCGGTCTTCACGGTCCGGTCGACGCCCACGCCATCGCGATCGGCGAAGTGGTAGGTGCCCCAGGCGGAGTACTCGTAGCCGTCGACATCGGGGCCGTAGTGGCGGTTCAGCGGGCTGACCATGAAGCAGACCCCGAGCGGCGCCGTGTACATCTCATAGGTCCGCCACGAATCATCCAGGATCGAGCGGATGCCGCGGCGCACCTGGTCGTCGGCTCCGAACGTCAGCGCGATCCACTCGTCCAGGATCGTTCCCGGGTCGAGTGTCGGATCCCAGGCCAGACGCCCGTAGGCGTAGAGGTTCGCCTGCGCCAGGGGGTGGCCGGTCCAGAAGTCATCGGACCCGACGTTCGAGACGGCTGCGATTCCGCCCTGCACCGCCTCGGCGAGGGTGGCGTCGTCCCCCGTCGGCCGGAACGCGAGGATCTCGCTCCACTGCGGTCCGAGATACACCGCGTGCTGCTGCTGGCCGGTGTACTCCTGAGTGACCTGCAGCTCCAGCGCGACGCGGGTGCGCGTCATCCCGGGGATGACCGGTGAGATCGGCTCCCGCACCTGGAAGTCGAGGGGACCGTATTTCACCTGCAGGATGACGTTGTCGTCGAATCGGCCGTCGAGGGGAACGAAGGTGTCGTAGGCGGCGCGCGCTCGGTCGGTGGTGCGGTCGCGCCAGTCCTGGCGATGGTTGTAGACGAACGCGCGCCAGTGCACGAGGCCCTCGAAGGGGGCGACCGCCCGCGCGAGCATGTTCGCGCCGTCGGCGTGGTCGCGACCGTACGCGTACGGTCCCGGCTGCCCCTCCGAATCGGCCTTCACCAGAAAACCGCCGAAGTCGGGGATGCGGGTGAAGACGCGGGCCGCGGCATCCCTCCACCATCTCTGTACCGCCGGCTCGAGCGGATCGGAGGTGTCCAGTTCTCCCAGCGTCAGTGGCGAGGCGAAGTTGATCGACAGGTGGGTGCGAATCCCCCAGGAGCGGAAGATCGCCGCCAGACGCTCGACCGTGCCGAGGTCGTCGGTGAGGAGGCGCGCCTCCCGGGGCCCGACGTTGACGTTGTTGATCGTGACGCGGTTGATGCCGATGGATGCCAGGAGCCGGGCGTACGCACCCACGCGCGACAGGTCCTCACGGAGACGGCCGTCGTCGTAGAAGATCGATCCGCCAGCGTAGCCGCGCTCCACCTGGCCCATGTGGGGATGGACCGCGACGTTGTCCCAATGGTCGAGCATCCGCAGCTCATGCAGCGGTTCCTGAGTGGACGCCAGCTCGCCACCCCCGCGAGCCAGGTGGCGCAGATGGTGGAACCACCCGTAGAGGGCGCCGTTCGGACCGCCGTAGGCGATCACGGTCCGACCTTCGCGGACACGGTGGAAGAAGGCTTCCGGGCCGAGCCCCTCGGGTGCGTCTTCGACCACGTCGAACGGAGCGATGAGAAGGTCGGCGTCAGCGCGGACCTCGCTCATCCCGGCCCGCGCGACCTCGGCACGGAGCGTGTCGAGCACCGCTCCCTCGCCGAGGACGGTCACCGTGCGGTCTCGGAGTTCGCCGGTGACGGCCTCGGGCAGCCACATGGGGTGCCCGTCGGCAACGGCTTCGGAGTGCGGTGCGGGGATGGTCATTGCTTCCTCGATCTGATCAGGGATGGATGCCTGCGGGCCCGAATCTCACCAGTCATGGACGGTGCCGTCGGTCAGTCGCGCGGCGGGCAGGAGCGCGGGTGAGTAGGCGAACCGTCGTGCGGCGTCGTCGTTATACTCGACGCCGAGCCCCGGCGCATCGCCGGGGTGGAGGTATCCGTCGGCGTACCGGTACGAGGTGTGGAACACCTCGTGGGTGAGGTCGTGGTGAGCCATGTGCTCCTGGATCCCGAAGTTGTGGATGGCCAGGCCCAGGTGCAGGGCGGCCGCCATCCCGACGGGGGAGATGTCGGTGGGTCCGTGACTGCCCGACTTGATCTGATACTGCGCGGCGAACTCGAACAGGCGTTTGAGGTGGGTGATGCCGCCGGCGTGGGTGACCGACGCGCGAACGTAGTCGATGAGCTGCTCCTGGATGAGGGTCCGGAAATCCCAGACCGAGTTCAGCACCTCACCCACCGCGAGCGGGGTGGTCGTGTGCTGCCGGATCAGACGGAACGCCTCCTGGTTCTCGGCCGGCGTGCAGTCCTCCAGCCAGAACAGGTCGAAGGGCTCGAGGCTGCGCCCGAGACGCGCAGCTTCGATCGGCGTCAGCCGGTGATGCACGTCGTGGAGGAGCATGACCTCGGCGCCGAATTCCTCCCGCGCCCAGGAGAAGAGGTCGGGGGCGAACCGCAGGTAGCGCCGCGAGTCCCACCCCTCCTCGATCTGGAGACCTGCCCGTTTGGCCGGTTCGTAGGTGTAGCGGCCGCCGCTGGCGCGTGACGAGGCGACCCCGTATCCCCCGCCCATCCCCGGCACTGCGACCTGCAGCCGAACCGCGAGGTAGCCCTCGTCGAGGCGGGCGCGCACGGAGTCGCCGAGGTCGTCGAGATCGGCACCTGAGGCGTGCGCGTAGACGAGGCATCCGTCACGCGACGCCCCACCCAGCAGCTGATACACGGGCATCCCCGCCATCCGGCCCTTGATGTCCCACAGCGCCATGTCGACTGCGGCCACGGCGCTCATGGTGACCGGCCCGCGACGCCAGTAGGCCGATCGGTACAGCAGCTGCCAGACATCCTCGATGCGATGGGCGTCGCGACCGACGAGCAGGGGAGCGACGTGGTCGCGCAGGTATGCGGCGACGGCGAGCTCACGGCCGTTGAGTGTGGCGTCGCCCAGTCCTACGACCCCGTCCTCGGTGGTGACGCGGAGGGTGACGAAGTTGCGGGCGGGACTGGCCACCAGCACCTCGGCCGAGCGGATACGTGCGGCACCCGTCACGCCAGAGCCTCGGCCGCCGCGGCAGCGGGCCGCACGACGTCGTCGCGACGGGGCGCGGGGTAACTCTCGCGAGGGAGTGTATAGGCCAGTTCCACCGCGGACTCCATGGCCTCGTCGAGGTCGAGACGGTGTTCGGCGACAAGCCGTGCGAGATGCCCCGCATCGATGCGTCGCGATAGGTCGTGGCGGGCGGGGATCGAGCAGAAGGCCCGCGTGTCGTCGACGAAGCCGCTGGTGTTGCGCAGACCCGCGGTGTCGCCCACCGCCTCGCGGAACCGACGCATCGCGTCGGGTGTGTCGAGGAACCACCACGGTGCGCCGAGGCGCAGCGCCGGGTAGACGCCGGCGAGCGGTGCGAGCTCGCGCGAGTAGAGGGTCTCGTCGACGGTGAAGACGATCAGGCGGAAGTTGTCGTGGTGACCGAACGCCTCGAGGGCCGGTCGCAGCGCGTGGGTGAACTCTCCCGCAACCGGGACGTCATAACCGATGTCGTGACCGAATCGCTCGCCGACACCGCGATCGTGATCGCGCATGACCCCCGGATGCAGCTGCATGACCAATCCGTCTTCGGTGGCCATCTCGGCCATCTGGAACAACATGTGTCCGGTGAAGGCCGCTGCCGCGTCGGCATCGATCTCGCTCGCTCGCGCCGCATCGAAGAGTCTGCGGGCGTCCACGCGGTCGAGCGGTGCCATCGTCGCCGACCGGTGGCCGTGATCGGTGGCGCGGGCCCCGGCGTCGAGGAAGGCTTGCCGCCGGGCGCGCAGCGCGGCGAGATAGCCCTCGTAGGTGTGCGCATCGGTGTCCGCGCTCTCGCTCAGCGCCTCGAGCTGCTGCACCCAGTCACCACGGGCGGGCTCGAGCAGCGGATCGGGGCGGAAGGTGGGAATGACCCGTTCGCCCCAACCTTCGCCCGCCAGCCGGGCGTGGGCGTCGAGAGCCGACGTCGCCGGGTCCGTCGTTGCGAGGACCTCGATGCCGAACCGTTCGAAGAGCGCGCGGGGACGGAACTCGGGTCGGGTGAGCTGATCGGCGATGTGGTCGTACAGTGCGTCGGCGGTGTCGGGAGAGGGCTTGCGCGGAGACTCGAACACCTCAGTCAGGACGTGTTCGAGCCAGTAACGTGTGGGCGTTCCGCGCAGGGCGGCCCAACCCGCGCAGAAGCGGCGCCAGATCGCCCGGGGGTCCGTTTCGACGACCGCGCCACGCGATGCGCCCGCGCCGAGGTCGGCGACGGTGCGAACGCCCGAGTCGCGGACCGGGCCGGGCGCGGTGGACTGCGAGACGAGCATGCGGACCAGATAGTGATCGGGGGACACGAGCAGCGACGACGGATCTGCGAAGGCCTCGTCCCGCGCCAGCATCTCGGCGTCGACGTGGCCGTGCATCGACACGATCGGAAGCGTGGCTGTCTGCGCCAGGATGGTGCGCGCGATCCCCCGGATTCCGGGGTCGGCAGGGAGGGCGCGATCGGGGTGCAGCCGCGGCTGGGAAAAGGGGGCGTCGTTGCCGCCGTGGACCGGCATGGAAATGCTCCTTGGGTATGTAAACGTTATTATCCTAGTGTCCATCGTGCGTTCCGCCACTGCGGGTTGGGATGATGGAACCCTGAACCGCAAGCGAGGTGCCCGTTCGAGATGGTGACCGTCCACGACGTCGCGGCGCGATCGGGAGTCTCGATCGCCACGGTGTCGCGCGCGCTCCGCGAGCCCCATCGCGTCTCGGGTGACACGCGCGATCGGGTGCTTGCCGCGATCGATGAGCTGGGATACCGGCCCAACAGGGCGGCGGCGAGTCTGCGTCGCGGTCGGACGGGGGTGATCGCGCTCGTGGTGCCCGACATCGAGAACCCGTACTTCTCGTCGATGACCAAGGGCGCTCAGGCGATGTCGCGTGAGCGCGGGTACGGTCTCGTCGTCGTTGACACGACGGAGCGCGCCGACGTCGAGGACGAGGAGATCCGCGCGCTGCGCTCGCAGATCGACGGTCTGATCCTGGTCTCCTCGCGCCTGTCCGATGACCGGCTGAGCGAGGTCGTGGCCGAGAACACCTGCGTGCTGATCAACCGCGACCTCGGCGAGGTGGGCCCGGCCACCCCTTCGGTGACGATCGACGAGTCCGCCGCCGGCCGAGCCGCGATCGAGCACCTCTACGGTCTCGGCCACCGCCGCATCGCCTACGTCGGCGGACCGGCCACCTCGTGGTCGCAGGCGCGGCGATCGCGGGGGATCGTCGAAGCGGCAGCGGGCCTGCCCGATCTCTCGCTGGTGGAGATCGCCGGCGGCGCGCCCACCTCCGCGGGCGGGCGTCGGGTCGCCGTCGAGGCGCTGGAAACGGGCGCCACCGCGGTGGTCGCATACAACGATCTCGTCGCGCTGGGGATGCTCGCCCAGTGGTCGGAGTCGGGCATCCGTGTGCCCGATCAGGTGAGCCTCGTCGGCTTCGACAACACTTTCGTGACGGGCCTCGCCTCCCCGCCGCTCACCAGTGTCGGCGCGGACCTGCGGGAGCTCGGCGACGCCGCTGTCGAACTGCTGCTGGAGCGTATCGATGCCCGCGGCGGGACGCCTGAGAGCGACATCCACCGCTCCCTTCACCCCCGGCTCGCCGTCCGCGCCTCCACCGCACCGCCCGCGCGCTGATCGTCGTGCTCGCCCTCTGAGGTGCCGGCGGTCAACGCCTGGGCCACGGCGTCGTCGATGCGACGCTGCATCCGCGCGGCCGATCGACGTCTCAGGCGCAGCGCCAGCATGATCATCGCGCCGACGGCCGCGATGAGGCACAGCTGCGCCCACGGCACCGTCCACACGGTGAGAGTGGCCGTCCGGGTCGCGCCCGCCTCGACGAGGGCGTCCTCGCCGACGATCTGGGGCGTGACCGCCACGTCGCCGAATCCGAGAACCAGCGGCCAGACCTCGAACGACGACGAGAGGCGTGCCTCTTGTCCGGGCAGGACCTCCCGCGTGGACGCCGTCTCCGAGGAGGGGGCCACGCCGAACGGACCGGTGATGGTGGCAGTGGATGACGCGCCGAGACGCACATTCCCCGAATTGCCGAGGGTGTAGTCGATGTGAACCGTGCCCGGAGTGAAGGGGTTCCACGAGGGTTCGTAGGTGGCCTCGACCCGATCGACGTCGAGCGACGCGACGACGGGACCGTCGACCCGCAGATGGGCGCGGACCCCGACGCGACTGGCCATCTCGACGCCGGCACCGTCTCCGGGGACGAATTGTGCGACGACTCCCGCGGGGTGGTCGCCCGGCGAGGCGTTCTCGGGGACCGTGATCGTCAGGGGGATGACGATCGAACCGCCCGCGGGAAGCTCGATCGTGAGCGGCTCATTGGGCAGGGGGTCCTGTCCGTCGACGGCGCCGATGTCGATCCAGGAGCCCGCGTCCACCGGCGTCTCGCCGGGAGGGAGGAGATCGAAGTTGCCGTCTGCGGTCACCACGCCGTCGCTCGCGTAGACCGCGAACGTCGCCGGCGCGGGGGTGAAGTTCGTCAGCGCGACGCGGTCGTCGACCGTCGCCCCCGGTTCCATCACGTGTCGGAGGGAGATCCGCTCGTCGGCGCCGTCGGGACCGGCGGGGGACAGCGTCCAGGTCGTGCCGGAGGTGTTCTCGGCAGCGGCCGCGAATCCGGGCGAGGCCAGGGTCAGGAAGGCGAGGAGTGAGGCTGCCGCGATGCGGCGGAGAGCGGGGGTGGCGTTCATCGGGGCTCCGTGAGTCTTGCGCGGATGAGGAACCGGCGCGGCCTGCGTGAGAGGCAGGCCGCGCCGGTGGGGGGATCAGTCCTCGGGGAAGAGGGTGACCGTGAGGACGCCCTCATAGGTGCCCGCAGGCGTGTCCACCGGGGCTTCGAGAGACAGATCCGCCCCGAGCTGCGTCGAGCCGAATCGCCCCTCCGGGGCGGCGTCGCCGAGGCGCTGAGGATCCGCCAGGCCCGGCCCGCCGCTCATGACCGTCGGCACGGCATCACCCGCGCTGACCCCCGGGCGAGGGGTGAGCACTTCGGGCGTCCAGCCGAGATGCTCCGCCCCGAGCGTTTCGCCGCCGGCGGTGAAGTCGCTCGACTGGCCCGACACCGACCACCCTCCGGCGCCCGCCTGCTCGTCGCTGCGAGAGTCGGTGACCGTCACCACGGGGAGCTCGCCTGCGAAGCGGATGCGGTCACCGGCGTTCTCGCCGGGGCTGAGCACGACCCCCGCTCCGAAGTCGGCCACCGTCAGCGACAGCGAACCCGGCTCACCGGGGCCGGGCACCGTCGCCTCGATCGGGATACCCTCGCCGTCGCCCTCGCCTGCCCCGGGCTCGACGACCAGGGTCACCAACGACCGGGCAGGAAGCTCGAGAGCCGTGCGTCCATCAGCCGTGGTCGCGATGCCTTCGGTCTCGACCAGCTGATTGCCCTGATCGTTGAGGAACGCGGTCGGCTGGGTATCGATGTCGATGTCCGTCGACACCGGCGCGGTGTTGTTGTTCAGCACCTGCACGACCCGGCTGCCGTCGGCGTTGTCGAAGGCAGCGACCTTCACGCCCTCGATCGCGTGGACGGCGTCGAAGCGCACCGCGTCGGGCCGGATGAACCGGCTGAAGGCGGCCATGCCGTACAGCCGCGAACCCACGGTGAAGGTGTCGTTCTCGGCGTCGACCACCATGAGCGAGCCCGAGCCGCCCTGGCTCACGCCGAGCCACCACAGGTATCCGGTCGCGTTGGCGCTCATGAGGGTGTCCATCATGTGATCGACCATGCGGATGCCGTCGGAGCCGGCGCCCGGGTCGCCGTCCCAGTTGGCGTTGAACTCCGTCAGACCGGCGACGGAGGCCGCCCATTCCGACATCCACAGCGGCTTGTCCGTCTCGAAGGCCGAGTCGGAACGGCTGGCGTACGAGTGCGCCGTCAGGACGTCGACCCACTGCGAGGCCTCGGAGTCCTCTTGGATCGCGCTGTGATAGTTCTTGCCCTGGTTCCAGCCGAACGATTCGCAGCACAGCAGGTCGTATCCGGAGGCGTCGAAGACCGGTCCGGCGGTCTTGGTGAACTCCACCGCCTGCTGCGGGGTGAAGCGCATCGACTCGTAGGACGAGGTGTAGTCGGGCTCGTTGGTGAAGGCAATCCCGTCGATCTCGACGCCCTCGTCGGCGTAGAAGTCCGCCCACGCGACGAGATAGTCGGCGTAGGCGTCGGTCCAGTCCCCACTCGGGCACGCCGTTCCCGAGAGCCCGCACAGGGTGCCGCCGTTGGCCGCGCTGTTGTTCGTCTTCATGTATCCGGGTGCGGTCCAGGCGTTGCCGTAGATGTACTCGACGCCGGCGGCCTCGGCCGCCTGTGCGAACCACACCTGCCCGTTGTCGTAGCCGTCCCACTGGTAGTTCGGCTCGGCGTCCGGCCCACCGGGATCGTCGGGCTGAATGGACAGCATCCAGTCGTACGGCCCGGTCGATTGGCCGCCGATCCCGAGCCGCAGGATGGACGGGTCGACGCCGGTGTCGCCGAGGAGGAGTTCGACCGCCTCGGCCTTCTTCTCGTCGGAGAGGAGGTTCAGGCGATGAGTGCGTTGGAACGCGGCGGAGTAGCCGAAGCCGTCGATCGTCTGCTGCACGCTTTCAGGCTGCAGGTCGATCG
Source organism: Microbacterium sp. SLBN-154 (assembly GCF_006715565.1). NCBI lineage: Bacteria > Bacillati > Actinomycetota > Actinomycetes > Micrococcales > Microbacteriaceae > Microbacterium > Microbacterium sp. SLBN-154. The sequence continues at coordinate 3,549,143 of NZ_VFNL01000001.1, read as the reverse complement.
CCGTCGCGTCGTTGGCTGTCGCGGCTGCGGGAACGGCGAGCGCCGCTCCCGTGAGCGCCACAGCGGCAAGTGACGACAATGTCTTTTTCACAGTTCTCCTTCGAAACTGTCGCGTGTAATGTAAACGTTAACCTAGCCACGAGGGGGAGCGCGGTCCACAACTTTTTTGCCTCTTGATCGGGAAATTTGGTGGCGAACGGCAGAGCAACCCGTTCGGTGTTCGTAATGCCCGTTTCCTGCGATTGCAGGGTCTGAATCGTGGGCGTCGCTTCTCTCTGTACGACTGTGAAGGCGCAGACATGAAACTTTCGACCCCGGTACCGAACGACGTAGACGAGGACTTCGACGCCGGAGTGGGCGTTCTCGATTCCCGCGCCCTCGCCGGCGACGTCGTCGAATCGCTCGTCTCGCGCATGTCCCTCGAGGAGAAGCTCGCGCAGCTCTACGGAGTGTGGGTGGGTGCGTCGGACGAGGGTGGCGACGTGGCGCCGCACCAGCACGATGTGGAAGAGGCCGTCGACCTCGATTCCCTCCTGCCGGCGGGCCTGGGGCAGCTGACACGACCGTTCGGCACGAAGCCCGTCGATGCCGGCGTCGCGGCGCTCTCGCTCATGCGGACGCAGCAGCGACTTCGCGCCGCGTCCCGCTTCGGCATTCCCGCAATGGCTCACGAGGAGTGCCTTGCGGGCTTCGCCGCCTGGGGTGCGACCGCCTACCCCGTGCCGCTGAGCTGGGGTGCGACATTCGACCCCGAGCTGGTCGAGCGCATGGGGCGTCGCATCGGCGACGACATGCGCTCGGTCGGCGTGCACCAGGGCCTCGCCCCGGTGCTCGATGTCGTCCGAGACGCCCGGTGGGGTCGTGTCGAGGAGACGATCGGTGAAGACCCGCACCTCGTCGCCACCGTTGCGACCGCGTACGTCTCGGGCCTCGAGTCGGCAGGCGTCGTGGCGACGTTGAAGCACTTCGTCGGGTACTCCGCTTCCAAGGGCGGCCGCAACCTGGCCCCCGTGTCGATCGGTGCGCGCGAGCTGCAGGACGTGCTCCTCCCGCCGTTCGAGATGGCGATCCGGGAGGGTGGCGTCCGCAGCGTGATGAACTCGTATGCCGACCTCGATGGCGTGCCCACTGCCGCCGACCGGACGCTCCTGACAGACCTTCTCCGCGAGGAGTGGGGTTTCGAGGGCACGGTCGTCGCCGACTACTTCTCCGTCGCGTTCCTGAAACTCCTCCACGGTGTCGCAGACTCTTGGGCGGATGCCGCGGGCGCTGCGCTGGAGGCCGGCATCGACGTGGAGCTGCCGACCGTGAAGACCTTCGGTGAGCCGCTGCGGCGCGCCGTCGAGGAGGGGGTTGTGGAGGAGGCGCTCGTGGATCGCGCCCTTCGCCGGGTGCTGCGACAGAAGGAGCAGCTCGGACTCCTCGCGGCCGACTGGTCGGCGGTGCCCTCGGCCCTGGCGGGCGCGGATCTGTCCTCGCCCGAGTCCGTCCGCGGCGCGGTCGATCTCGATCCGCCCCGCAACCGCGAACTGGCGCGGCTGCTGGCAGAGGAGGCGATCGTGCTGCTGCGCAACGACGGGACGCTGCCCCTCGGCCGCCCCGCGTCGATCGCGGTGATCGGTCCGAACGCAGACGATCCGTACGCCATGCTCGGCTGCTACTCCTTTCCGACGCACGTCGTCACGCAGCACCCGGGAACGCAGATGGGCATTCGCATCCCCACGCTGCTCGAGGCGCTGCGCGAGGAGTTCCCCGACGCCCGCATCGATCACCAGATGGCTACGAGCGTGGACGGCGGAGAGACGACAGGCTTCGATGCCGCCCTCGCCGTGGCGCGCGCCGCGGACATCGTCGTCCTCGCGCTCGGCGATCGCGCCGGCCTTTTCGGACGTGGAACGAGTGGGGAGGGATGCGACGCCGCATCGCTCGATCTCCCCGGCGCACAGCAGCAGCTGCTCGACGCCGTGCTCGACACGGGGACCCCAGCGATCGTCGTCCTGCTCGCCGGGCGTCCTTATGCCCTCGGTCGCGCGGCGGACGAGTCCGCCGCGGTGATCGAGGCGTTCTTCGCGGGAGAGGAGGGTGCGGGTGCGGTCGCGGGTGTGCTGAGTGGTCGGGTCAACCCCAGCGGTCGTCTTCCGGTCAGCGTGCCGTCGTCGCCCGGCAGCCAGCCGACGACGTACCTGGCAGCCAAGCTGGCTCGGCGTACCGAGGTCTCGAACATCGACCCGACCGCCGCATTTCCCTTCGGCCACGGCCTGTCGTACACCTCGTTCACGTGGTCGGATCTCGTCGGCGAAGCGACTCGGATCTCGACCGCGGGCGAGGTCGCGGTGAGCCTCCGCGTGACGAACGACGGTGGGCGGGCTGGTACCGAGATCGTGCAGCTCTACCTGCATGACCCGGTGGCGACAGTCGCCAGGCCTCTTCAGAAGCTCATCGCCTTCGCGCGCGTGCCGCTGGAGCCGGGCCGATCCGCCGATGTCTGCTTCCGTGTCCACGCCGACCTCGTCGCCTACACCGGTGCTGCCGGCGAGCGCATCGTCGACGCCGGGCGGATTGTTCTTTCGGCCGGCAGGTCGAGTGCGGACCTCGTCTCCGATCATTCGGTCGTGCTCTCCGGTCCACTCCGGCGTGTGGATCACCGCCGCCGCCTCCGGGCCGAGGTCGAGGTGTCGTCGGTGGCGCCGCAGGTGTGAGGAGCGTGTGGACGCGGCATCCGTTCTGGTATAGGTTGTTAACCGCAACATTTTCCCGCGAAGGAGCGACATGCCCACCCCCACCCGCGCCGACAAGTTCTCGTTCGGCCTCTGGACCATCGGATACAACGGCACCGACCCGTTCGGCGGCCCGACGCGACCCGCGCTGGACGTCGTCCATGCGGTCGAGAAGCTCGCCGAGCTCGGCGCGTACGGACTCACCTTCCACGACGACGATCTCTTCGCCTTCGGATCGAGCGACAGTGAGCGCCAGACGCAGATCGACCGGCTGAAGGGCGCCCTCGCCGACACCGGCCTCATCGTGCCGATGGTGACCACCAACCTCTTCTCCGCGCCGGTGTTCAAGGACGGCGGCTTCACCTCGAACGACCGTCAGGTGCGGCGCTTCGCCCTGCGCAAGGTGCTCCGCAACATCGACCTGGCCGCCGAGCTCGGTGCGAAGACGTTCGTCATGTGGGGCGGCCGCGAGGGCGCCGAGTACGACGCCGCGAAGGACATCCGCGCCGCGCTGGAGCGCTACCGCGAGGCGGTCAACCTCCTCGGCGACTACGTCACCGACAAGGGTTACGACATCCGTTTCGCGATCGAGCCGAAGCCCAACGAGCCCCGTGGCGACATCCTGCTCCCCACCCTCGGCCACGCGCTGGCCTTCATCGATTCGCTCGAGCGTCCCGAGCTCGTGGGCCTCAACCCCGAGGTCGGGCACGAGCAGATGGCCGGGCTGAACTTCGCCGCCGGCATCGCCCAGGCGCTGTACCACGGCAAGCTCTATCACATCGATCTCAACGGGCAGCGCGGCATCAAGTACGACCAGGACCTCGTGTTCGGTCACGGTGACCTGCACAACGCCTTCGCGCTGGTCGACCTGCTCGAGAACGGCGGCCCCGGCGGCGTGCCGTCCTACGACGGCCCCCGTCACTTCGACTACAAGCCCTCGCGCACCGAAGACGAGACCGGCGTGTGGGACTCGGCTGCCGCGAACATGCGCACCTACCTGCTGCTGAAGGAGCGCGCCGCGGCCTTCCGTGCCGATCCCGAGGTGCAGGAGGCGCTCGAGGCGTCGAAGGTCACCGAGCTCGCCCAGCCCACGCTGAACGCCGGCGAGTCGTACGACGACCTGCTCGGCGACCGCTCGGCATACGAGGACTTCGACGCGCAGGCCTACCTCGGCGGCCACGGGTTCGGCTTCGTCCGCCTGCAGCAGCTGGCCACCGAGCACCTGCTCGGGGCGCGCTGACCCTCGAAACCCACCTTTCCGCGCGAAACCCACCGTGACGCCGTCGGTCTCGACGGCCGCGGTGGGTTTCGGCGGCTCACGCCACACGCAAGGAGAGCCATGGCACTCGTGATGGGGGTCGACTCGTCGACCCAGTCGTGCAAGGTCGTCATCGTCGACACCGCCACGGGCGACGTCGTCCGCCAAGGACGCGCCACCCACCCGGAGGGCACCGAGGTCGACCCGGCCGCCTGGTGGCAGGCCCTGCAGGCGGCGATCGAGGATGCCGGGGGCCTGGGTGACGTCGAGGCGTGGGCCATCGGCGGGCAGCAGCACGGCATGGTGGTGCTCGACGCCGACGGCCGCGTCATCCGTCCGGCCCTGCTGTGGAACGACACCCGCTCGGCGGGCGCCGCCCGGGATCTCATCGCCGAGTTCGGTGCCGACGACCTCGCGCAGCGCTCGGGCCTCGTGCCGGTGGCGTCGTTCACCATCACCAAGCTCCGCTGGCTCCGCGACGCCGAGCCCGGAAACGCCGCGCAGGTCGCCGCGGTGGCCCTCCCGCACGACTGGCTCACCTGGCGGCTGCGCGGGTTCGGGCCCGCGGGCGACGCCCCGCGCGGTCCCGTCCTCGAGGAACTGGTCACCGATCGATCGGATGCCTCGGGCACCGGGTACTGGGATCCCGAGACCGGCGGCTACGACCACGGGCTCCTCGAGGCAGCGCTCGGCCACGACGCGCGTCTGCCGCGCGTGCTCGGCCCCGACGAGTACGTCGCCGACGCCGACGGGCGACGCGTGGGCGGCGGGGCCGGCGACAACGCCGGTGCCGCGCTGGGCCTCGGCGCGGCCACGGGCGACGTCGTCATCTCCATCGGGACGAGCGGTACCGTCTTCGCCGTGAGCGATGAGCGAACGATCGACCCGACCGGCACGGTCGCGGGCTTCGCCGACTGCACCGGGCGGTTCCTGCCGCTCGTGGCCACCCTCAACGCCGCCCGCGTGCTCGACGCGATCGCCCGCCTCCTCGGCGTGGACCACGCCGAGCTCAGCCGTCTCGCGCTCGCCGCCGAGCCGGGCGCGGGGGGCCTCGCACTCGTTCCATACTTCGAGGGCGAGCGCACACCGAACCTGCCCGACGCCACCGCGTCGCTCGACGGCATGACCCTCGCCTCGACGACCCGCGAGAACCTCGCGCGCGCCGCGGTGGAGGGGATGCTCGGGGGTCTCGGCGCAGGTCTCGACGCCCTCAGAGGCCTCGGCGTGCCGCTCCAGCGTGCACTTCTCATCGGCGGGGGTGCCCAGTCCGAGGCGGTTCGCGAGATCGCGCCGCTCGTACTCGGCATGCCCGTCGAGGTGCCGGCGCCCGGTGAGTACGTCGCCCTCGGCGCGGCACGGCAGGCCGCCGGCATCCTCTGATCTTCACCCCCTCACCAGCGACGCATCTCTCCCAGCCCGCTCAGAGCCGGCGTGCCTAGCGTCGGATCATGGCCCCCGCAACCGGTGACGACGACCGCATCTCGGTGAGCCCGGCGGAGATGCGTGCGCTCCGCGACGAGATGCAGCGGTTTCTGCTGGAGTATCGCTTCGGCATGCAGGAGATCGAGACGAAGATCGCCATCCTCCGCGATGAGTTCCTGTACCTGCACGACTACAACCCCATCGAGCACGTCTCGAGCCGGGTGAAGTCGCCCGACAGCATCGTCGACAAGGTGGCGCGGAAGGGCATCGATCCCGAGTTCACCGCGGTCCGCGAGCACATCACCGACATCGCGGGCGTCCGCATCACCTGCAGCTTCGTCACCGACGCCTACCGGCTGTTCGACCTTCTGACGCGCCAGGACGATGTGGCGGTGCGCAGCGTCAAGGACTACATCGCGGACCCCAAGCCGAACGGCTACAAGAGCCTGCACGCGATCGTGGAGGTGCCGGTGTTCCTCTCCACCGGTCGGGTCACCGTGCCGGTGGAGGTGCAGTTCCGCACCATCGCGATGGACTTCTGGGCCAGTCTCGAGCACAAGATCTACTACAAGTACGCCCGGCAGGTGCCGGAGGGACTGATCGAGAGTCTGAGGGATGCCGCCGACACCGCGGCCGAACTCGACGCGCGCATGGAGCGGCTGCACCGTGAGCTGCATGCGCCGGCCGTCCCGCCCACCCAGCCGGCGCCGGTGCCGCGCCGGGGCGCGCTGGCGGTCTGACGCCGCCCGACGCCCCGCCCGGTCGGCGCGAGCCGTTCGAGGCACAATGGGGCGATGGCCGGTGATGCGGGCGACGTGGACGGCGGCGAAGCAAGCGAGCTCGATGCCGTCGCCGCCGAGCTGTACGCCCTGCGCCCCGACGAGTTCACCGTCGCCCGGAACGCCCGCGCTCAGGCCGCGCCGCGTGCGCTCGGGGTCCGCATCCGTGCCCTCCGCAAGCCCGCGGCCTCGGCCTGGGCGGTCGATCTGCTGGCACGCGAGGGCCTCCTCGCCGAGGTGCTCGAACTCGCCGCGGCGCTGCGCGAGGCGCAGGACGACCTCGACGCGCGGGAGCTGCAGCGCCTCGGCCGGGAGCGCCGGGCGCTGGTTCAGGCGCTCACCCGCCAGGCGGTGTCGCTCGCGGCAGACCAGGGGGTGACGGTCAGTGCGGCTGCGCGCGATGACGTCGCCGCGACGATCACCGCCGCTCTCCTCGACCCGCTCGCCGGTGCAGCGGTCGCGACCGGGCGCCTCGTCCGGCCCCTCGAGGCGACCGGCGTCGACCCGGTCGACCTGTCCGAGGCGGTCGGCGGCAGCATCCCCGGGGTTCCCGACGCCCCCGCCCGCCCGGAACGGACGGACGATCTCGCCGCGCGGCGGGCCCGCAAAGCCGCCGAGCAGGCGGTGCGCGCGGCGGAGCGCGGAGCGAGCGACGCCGAGCGAGAGCTCGCCCGGGCCGACGCGTTGCTCGCCACGGCGACGGAACGCGCCGAGCACCTCTCCGACCGAGTGGAGGAGTTGCGTGCGCAGCTTGCGCGCGTGGAGAAAGATGCGCAGGCGGCGGCCGAAGCGCAGACGGCGGCCGCGGACGCGCGGGCCGCAGCCGCCGAGCGGGTCGACGGCGCGCGGCGCACCCTGGAAACCGCCCGTGAAGCCGTCCCCCCGGACTGATCGACGCTGTGCGCTGACTCGCGACCACCCGCTCGCTACGCTGAGCCACGTGAACGGGTTGGACATGGCCGCCGTAGTGATCGCGCTGGTCGCCGTCGCGGCGCCGCTGCTGGTCCGCGGCCTCAGCCGCTGGGTCGCCGTGCCCATCGTGGTGTTCGAGCTCCTCCTCGGGATCCTCGTCGGGCCGCAGGTGCTCGGCTGGGTCGGCGAATCGGCGTTCATCGACTTCCTCAGCGAATTCGGACTCGTCGCGCTGTTCTTCATCGCCGGCTCCGAGATCGAAGCGAGTGCGCTGAGGGGCCGGAGCGGCCGCTTCGCGTGGATCGGCTGGGCGATCAGCATCGCCGTCGGCGTGGGGATCGGCTTCGTCCTCTCCCCGGGCGAGGCCGGCGTCATCATCGGCATCGCGCTGGCCTCCACGGCGCTCGGCGCCCTGGTGCCGATCCTCCGCGACAGCGGCGACCTGCGCACCCCGTTCGGCCGCTCGGTCATGGCGGTCGGCACCGTCGGCGAGTTCGGTCCGCTCATCGCGATCACGCTGTTCCTCGGCGGACGCGACATCGGGACGGCGACCGTGGTCCTCCTGGTCTTCCTCGTGGTCGCGGCCGGTGCAATGGTGCTCGCGTACCGGATGCCGCAGGGCCCGCTCTACACGGTCGTCACCGCGACGCTGCACACCTCGGGCCAGTTCGCCATCCGGGTGATGTTCCTGATCATCGCCGCGCTGGTGGTCCTGAGCGTCATCCTCGGAGTCGACGTGCTGCTGGGCGCTTTCGCAGCCGGGGTCATCTGGCGCCTTCTCATGCGCGGAGCGGGGGAGAAACAGCGCAAAGACGTCGAGACCAAGGTCGAGGCGGTGGCGTTCGGCTTCCTCATCCCGGTGTTCTTCATCGACACCGGCATCGAGTTCGATCTGGCGAGCCTCCTCGCCGAACCGCTGCTGCTCTTGGCGGTCCCCGTCGCCCTCATCGGGCTGCTGGTCGTCCGGGGGCTTCCCTCGATGCTGGCTGCGCCGCCGGGCTCGAGTGCGCGCGACCGCGTGGCGACGATGTTCATGGGCGCGACCGCTCTGCCGATCATCGTCGCGGTGACGACCATCGGCGTCGACGAACGGGTGCTCGAAGGGTCGACGGCGGCGGTGCTGGTCGGGGCCGGGATGCTCTCAGTCCTCCTCTTCCCGCTCCTCGCGGCGATCACGCGCGGGAAGCGCGCGAGGTCCGCCGGCGACAGTCTCGAGTGGGATTCCGCCCCGATGAGCGATCCCGCGTGAGCTCCCTCGACGATCTGCTCGCCGCCGCCCGTGCCCGGCTGGCCGACGCGCCCCGTGAGGGGCTCGGGGAACTGCTCCCACCTCGGCGCCTCCTCGGCATCCCCCGCGCTCCCCGGATCATCCGGCGGGGCGCGGCGTGGCATCTCGGAACGCTCCTGCTCACCGACGACGAGCTGCTGGCGACGGGTGACATCCTGCGTGCGCGCGCCGAGGTGCGGCGCGGGTTCACGGCGGAGTCGCAGCGGCAGCGGGCGGAGCTTGCTGCGGCGGCTCGGCGGGGCGGGTTCGCCGAGGGTGAGACCGTCCACATCGGATGGCAGCGACTTGACCTCGACGCGATCGGCCGCGGCGCGGCATCCGGGCCGGTGAAGATGGTCGATGACGAACCGCGCGTCCGATGGAGCGCGACCGGCGGCTATGTTCCGCTCGCGGGATACCTCGACGAACGGGCCAGTCTGCTGATCGATCCTCCCGGGGGTGCGACCTGAGGGCGTCTGCGGGAGCAGGCGTCAGGCCGGCGCGCCGAAGCGCGCGCCGAACGCGGCCAGCAGGCGAGCTGGTTCACTGACCGGCGTGGCGAGCACCCGGTCGGCGATGACGTCGTAGTCGCGCGCGTCGTAGTAGCCGTCGTTGCGGTAGACCTGCATGCGCTCGGTGAAGGCCCGCGGGGTCAGCTCGGGGTGGAACTGCGTGGTGTAGAGCCGATCGCCGACACGGTAGGCCTGCACCGGGCAGGCCGCGTTCGTGGCGAGGTGCACCGCGCCCGTCGGCAGGGCGGCGGTGCCCTCCTTGTGGCCGGTCAGAGCAGAGAACGTCGACGCGAGTGAGGAGAAGAGCGGATCGTCCTGGGCGGCCGGCGTCAGCGACACGTCGGTCGGGCCGGCATCCTCGGGGAATCCGCGGCTGACCTGGCCGCCGAGGAGGCGGGTGACCACGCTGATGCCGTAGCAGGTGAACATCGCCGCGAGGGATGCGCCCGTCACCGCGGCGGCGGCGACCCGCTCGAGGTCGCGCTCTACGCGGCGCTGCACATCGGTCTTCGACGACTCCGGGTCGACGACGTTGAAGGGGCTCCCGCCGACGACCACGGCGCGGTAGGTCTCGAGCGCATCATCAGGCAGAGGAGAGCGAACCAGGTCGTGGCGGTGCATCCGCTCGATGCCGACGCCCATCGCCTCGCGGAAAGACGCGTATTCGGCCTCTGCCGCAGCCTCCTGGGGCCGCGCGCAGAGATAGAGCAGATCGGCGGAGGTCACCCGTGAAGTTTAGGTCGGCCGAGGATGTATCACACGTCCGGGTGGTGCCTCTGTACGGGTGTGGCCACAATGGGCGCTATGACGCATGCTGACGCGGATGCCGGGGTCGACCCTGCCCGCCCTCTGCGTTGGGAGCTCGCCGCCACCCTGTTCCAGCGGTGGCGAGACGGTGATCGCAGCGCGATGGACGACCTCGTCCGACTGATGACTCCGACCCTGTGGCACGTCGTCCGCGCCTACGGCGTCGACCACGCGCTCGCCCAGGATGTCGTGCAGACCACGTGGCTGACCCTGGTGCGTCGCCACGAATCGATCGTGGAGCCCCTCGCCGTCTCGGGCTGGCTCACCACCACCGCCCGCCGCGAGGCGTGGCGGGTCGGTCGCCAGCAGCGACGTGCCGACCCCACCGAGGTCGACAGCCTGGAGCCTCACCTGCCGACCGAGGAGTCGGCCGAGCAGACGGCGCTTCGCGACGATGCGTCGCGGCGTCTGTGGATCGCGGTGGCCCGACTCAACGAACGGTGCCAACGTCTGCTGCGCGTGGTCGCCTTCGACGAACGACCCGATTACGCCCGCATCGCGACAGATCTCGCGATGCCGGTCGGCTCCATCGGTCCGACGAGGCAGCGGTGTCTCAGCAAACTGCGGGCGATCCTCGCAGAGGAAGGAGAGGACGGCAGAGATGACGACGGATGATTCCGCCGATGCCCGTCTGTTCGCACGGCTGCGCGCGGTGTGGGAGGAGGTCGACCCGATGCCGGCGGGCCTGGTCGACCGGATGGTCGCCGCCGTGGCGGTCGAAGACCTCTCCCGCGAATACGCGCTGCTGACGCTCGTGGAGGGCACGCTCGCGGCGACCCGCGGCGACGCCGACACGGCCACGCTGCAGTTCAGCGACGGGCGCACGAACGTGCTCCTGCATCTCTCCGTCGCTGACGACGGCCACCGCCGGGTGGATGGCTGGGTCGATGCGGCCCCGTTGTCGGTCCGGCTCGTGCAGCAGGCTCGCGAGTGGACGACGGATGCCGGTGAACACGGCCGGTTCGCCTTCGTCGACATCCCACCGGGCCTGACCCGCCTGCGTCTGTCGCTTCCCGGAGTGCAGGGGGAGACCGGCCCGCGGGAATTCCAGACCCCGCAGTTCGAAATCTGATCCCGCCGCGCCCGCGGGCGCGGCCTCGCCACTGATCGAGGAGACGCTTCACCATGGTCCGACCCGACGGAACACCCGATTGGCGCGATCGCGTCGACGCCGCCCGCCCCCGCGGGGTGCCGCTTGATCCGACCAGCGAACGTGTGGAGGGGGTTCGTCCCTACCCGACGGCGTACGACCCCGACCATCTCCTCGTCACCGACGACGAGCTGCTGGGCGAGATCCTCTCGATCCTCCGCGGCGCTGCCGGCGACTTCGGATGGGGTGTGCGACTGGAGACGGTGAGGGGTGAGCGCCTCACCGACGAGGCGGCGCGGGAGCGGGCGGGCACCGCACGGCGCGAGCTCGGTCTTCCTCTCGTGCTCGTTGCCCGGATCTTCCCCGATCCCCAGCCCGATCGCGACGACGAGCCGGTGCCTCCCATCGACGCGTGGCGGCTTCTGCAGCGGGCGCGCGGCCGCTCAGGGAAAGGACTGCCGGGGATCGGGCTCGACCACATCATCTCCATCGACCCGTACGGGTCGACCAACCCCTATGGGTCGACGAATCCCTATGGGTCGACGAATCCCTATGGGTCGACGAACCCCTACGGGTCGACGAACCCCTACGGGTCGACCAACGCGCCCGGCCCGGGTTCCTACGCCTACCCGGGTTCCGGTGGTCGCGAGGTCGTGTCGTACATCGGCGACCCGCCTCGCCGCGACGACGACTCCATCGTGGGGCGGCGCCCCGTCGTCGCGTTCATGGACACCGGATGCGGGCGGCACGCGTGGCTGCCCGACAGCATCGTCGATCGTGATCTGCGCAACGGTGGTGAGCCGGTCGGCGTCGTGGGCGCGGCCACCGACCCGGAGGAGATCGGCGACGTGTCGGGCCCCTTCGACGGCTTCCTCGACCAGGCCGCGGGACACGGCACCTTCGTCGCCGGGGTGGTCCGGCAGATCGCGCCCGACGCCGATCTCATCTCCATCCGCGTCGCCGACAGCCAGGGGACCCTCCTCGAGGGGGAGTTCCTCGAGGCCGTGCGCGCGGTGGCGGAACTGGTGATCCGCTACGCCCGCGGTGAGGGTGGTCGGCCGATCGACGTGCTGAACCTCTCCCTGAGCTACTACCACGAGACGCCCGAGGACGGTCAGTTCGACCAGACGCTGGTGACCTACCTGGTGGCGGCGCGCCGCCACGGCTGCGCCGTCGTCTGCTCCGCCGGCAACGACGCCACCGACCGCCCCGCATTCCCGGCCGCACTCTGGCGGTGGCCGGATGCCGACTTCACGGTCGAGGACCCCGATGACGCCGCACCGCACCTGTCGGTCGGAGCGCTCAACCCCAACGGCAAGAGCGTCGCCCTCTTCAGCAACGTCGGCGACTGGGTCCGCGTGTACGCCCCGGGGGTCGCCGTTGTCAGCTCGGCGCCGCCGCTGAACGGGGGCATCCAGGCCGGCACCCGCAACGACCGCTACGGCCTCCGACGCGAGACGATCGACCCCGATGACTTCACCGGAGGCTTCGTCGTCTGGAGCGGCACCTCTTTCGCCGCCCCGCACATCGCGGGCGCTCTCGCCGAGATGGTTGGGGTCGGGCTCATGGACGGCTCGCTCGATGACAAGCCCGGACCTCGGGTGAAGGCCCTCCGCAAGGCCGGTGCGAAGCTCGAGAAGGAGTGGAAGGGCACGACGCGGGCACCCGCTTGAGATCCCCGGCGGCGGACCTGTCTGCGCGAAGATGAAGGGTGGCCACCAGAAGCGCCGACGATCTGCACCGACTCGCCGTCGAGCTGTGCATCTCCGGACGATACGCACGCGCGCTCCGCGTGCTGGCGCAGGCCTCCGGCCGCACGGGTGATCCCGACCTCCTCGCGCGCATCGAGGGGACCCGCGCACTGGCGCTGCAGCGCACCGGGTCGCCGGCCGCCGCCGAGCGGGTGCTCCGAGAGGCCCTCTCGGCACGCGGGCTGACGGCGCATACCCGCGCCATTCTGCGAGGTCAGCTCGGGGCGCTGGCGATGTACGGCGGGCGGCTCGACGAGGCCGAGCGTCTCTTCGGTGAGGCGGTCGCTTCTCTCGACGACGCCGATCCGCTTGCCTCGGCCCGAGTACGGATGAACCGGAGCCTGGGACGGATGCAGCTGCGCGATCTCGAGGGGGCGGCCGCGGACGCCGAATGGGCGGCCGCGCGTTTCGCCGCCTCGGGCCTCGCGACAGACGAAGCGCACGCTCGCCACAACCTCGGATACATCGCGCTTCTCGCGGGTGACCTGGTCACGGCGCTCGAAGCGATGCTCACCGCCAGGCCGGCCGCGGCGACGACCCCCGTCGCGGGGGCGGTGGGCGACATGGACCGAGCTGAGGTGCTGCGAGAGGCGGGACAGACCACCGAGGCCGAGCGCCTGCTCGAGCGGGTCGCGGCCGTCTTCGGCGCTCACCGGATGCCGCAGTCGCGGGCGGAGGCGGAGTTCCAGCTGGCGCGATCGCTTCTCACGCACGACCCCGCGCGGGCGCGAAAGGTCGCGCTCGCAGCATCCCGCAGATTTCAACGCCTCGGGAACGAGGCGTGGGCGCACCGGGCGGAGGCGATCCGGTTGCGCGCCGAGATGCAGCCCCCGCGCGGGGCCCCGAGGGAAGAGGTCGCCCAGCGGGTCGAGGAGGTCGCGGTCGATCTCGTCCGAGCGGGCTTCCGCGGCGAGGCGACCGCCCTGCGGCTCACGGCGGCCGCGGCCGACCCCTCGCTCGACGGGCGGCGCGTCCGGGTCCGTGACGACGCGCCCCTCGAAGTGCGCCTCATCGCTCAAGAGGTGAAAGCGGCGCGTGCTGCGTGGCGCGGTCGGCACGGTGACGTGCGCCGACACGCGGCACGGGGAATCGACGTCCTGGCGTCGTGGACGGGCACGTTCGGCAGCCTCGATCTGCAGACCTCCGCCGCGATGCACGGCGCGCGCCTCATGTACGCCGGTCTCGACGCGGCCGTGCGCTCGAAGGATCCGGAGGTCGCATTCGCGTGGGCGGAGCGCGCCCGACACCTCAGCCAGCAGTCGACCCCGCTCCGCCCGCCTCCCGACCCGCAGCTGGCCGCCGAGCTGGCGGAACTCCGCACGATCCGTGCGGAGCGTACGGGCATCGACTGGCTCGACGACCCGCGCGCGGCCGAGCTGCGGGAACGCGCGCGCCGACGGCAGTGGGCGGGAACCCGCGCGGGAGAGATGTCGGAGCGCGCGACGCTGCAGACCCTGCGCGGCGTCCTCGGCGCCGACACCGCGGTGCTGAGCTTCCTGTACACCGGAGCCGAGCTCGCCGTCCTGGTGACGGACAGTGAGCAGGACAGTCTCATCCGTCTCGCTGACCCCGACCAGGTCAGCCGGCTGCTGCCGGGACTGCGTGCCGACCTGGACATCGCGGCGGCGGTGCGGTCGGGACCGATGGTCTCCGTCGTGCAGGCCGCGCTGCAGAGCCGACTCGCCGAGCTCGACGCGGGCATCCTCGATCCCGCGTTGTCACGCACCGACCGTCGGCGACTTGTGCTCACCGTCCCCGGCATCCTCAGCGGTGTGCCCTGGGGGATGCTCCCGTCGATGGAGGGGCGGGTGTTCACGGCGGCGACGTCGGCGACGCGCTGGGTGCGCGCCATGTCCGTGACACCCGTGGCGGGAGGTGCGACCGGCTTCGTCGTCGGCCCGGGGGTGCCGCGCGGTGAGGAGGAAGTCGCCCGGGCGGGGTCTGCCTGGCCATCGTCGGCGATGCTCCTCGCCGACGATGCGGCGGTGCGTGCGACGGCCCGGCTGGCCGCGTCGTCGGACGTCCTCCACATCGCCGCGCACGGTCGTCACACCGCGGACAACCCGCTGTTCTCGGGGTTGGAGCTCACCGACGGCGTGCTCTTCGGGTACGACATCGATCTCATCCCCGAGGTGCCCCGTGTCGTGGTGCTCTCGGCGTGCGAGGTCGGGCGGTCCTCGGTGCGGTGGGGGGAGGAGGCGCTCGGTATGGCCCGCATCTGGCTGCACGGCGGAGCGGAGTCGGTGATCGCCGCGCCCGTCCGGGTGGCAGACGACGACGCGTGCGAGCTCCTGGCCGTGATGCATGAGGGCCTTGCCGCGGGCGAGGCCCCGGCGGAGGCTCTCGCTGCTGCCGCGCGACGGACGGGGATCCGGGCGCCGTTCCAGGTGCACGGCCGCGGCTTCTGAAGAAATCTCACGCGGCGTGTATCACGGAGCCGTCGCGCGGCTCCGACACTGTGAAGCGGCAGTGAGTGCGGTCGGCCGAAGCCCGACCGGGGGGCACTCGAGGATCTGCCGGGGGGCGCGCTCCCGCGGGGCGTGATGATCCGTGTCGCTTCCGGGGGTGTCGCGGGAGTTTCGGTCCGCGGCACCCCTGCGTCATGTGCGCGACGAACGGGCGCTGCGACCGCGGACGATGCCGATGAAGGTCTGTATGTGCGCGTCGATCTCCCCGTCGGGGGGATCGATGGGCCACGCGAGACCGAGGGATGACACGGGGCCGTCGACGAGTGGACGGAACGTCGCATCGCGGCGATGGTGCAATCGCGCCAGCGACATCGGGACGATGACGATTCCGGCACCGCTCGCGGCGGTGGCGATGGCCTCGGCGGTGTCGAGCGAGCCGCCGAAGGTTGCTGCCGTCGTCCCTGCGACCTCGACGCCGAGCACGTCGTCCGACGGCGTGAAGACGGTCTCCCCGGCCAGGTCGTCGAAGCTCAACTCGTCGGCGACGGTCAGGTGGGAGTCGGTGGACATGACGACGACGGGCACTTCGTCGTAGAGGGGGATGAGATACAACCCGTCCTTGTCGATGGGCTGGCGGACGAGAGCCGCATGGACCTCCCCGGTGTCGAGACGTCGACGCTGGTCGGACACGGAGATCGGCACGAGCTCGAGGGCGACCCGCGGCATCCGCTCTTTCCAGATCCCGATCCACTTGCCGGGGGTGGCTCCGGGAACTGCACCGAGAAGGAAGGGCCGCGCCGTCATGCGTTCAGGCTAGTCGCGGCCGACGGCGCTGGGCGGTGGATGGGGTCAGGCGGCCAGCCGGAAACCGCGGCGGTCGGTCGCCACCCGCTCACCGTCGGCGATCGTCTCGTCGTCGCGGATGAGGGAGTTCACCGCGACCCGCGCGTTCGCGCCGATGTTCGTGCGGACGCCGATGCGTGCGCCGCCGCCGATGACCGCGCCGGGTCCGACGTGGGCGTGGGGAGCGATGTGAACCTCGGGACCGATCATGGCCTCCGCCTCGATCCACGCACCGCGCCCGACCCGAGCACCGGCGGCGATCTGAGCACCGGGTTCGACGTAGGCGCCGGCCTCGACGATGGCGGTCGGGTGCACCTTTGCGCCGTGAGCGATCAGTCCGCGCCCGTTGACGTGCTTGCGGTAGCGGAGCGTCTCGCCCTGGTCGTTCTCGATGTCGACGTAGTTCTTACCCACGATCTCCTCCTTCAGCGCGGTTGTTGCGCCGAGTACAGATACAACCGATGCCTGCACAGATACATTCCCTCGCATCAGCCTTCTTGGATGCAGGGGCTTGCAAAGTCTTCGTCGCAGAGGTACGCAGCGGATGGGTCGACGGGTCGGACGGTTCAGGTCTGGCAGACCGGGCACCAGAAGATGATGCGTTCCCGCGTCGGATCAGCCCCGAGTTCTCCGCCGATGATCTGTGTGCCGCATCGTCGGCAGGGCCGTCCCTCGCGGCGGTAGACCCAGGTGCTCTGCCCGGGGCGCGAGTCGCCGGTGAACGTGCGGCCCGAGCGGTCGCGGTTGGCTCGGATCATCCGTACCCCGACATCGAGTAGCGCTGCCGCGTCGACCTCGGGTGCGGGGGTGGTGGGGAGGATGCCGCGGACGAAGAGGATCTCGTTGGCGTACTCGTTGCCGAACCCCGCGACGTGTCGCTGCTCCAGCAGGGCGACATGAATCTCGCGGGGGTCCGACGAGAGCCGTCGTGCCGCCTCGGCGGGGTCCCAGTCCTTCGACAGCGGATCGGGGCCGAGGTGATCCACGAGCTCGCCTTCCCGTTCGGTCGGGACGACGGCGATGTCCGCCAGGTCGAAGCCGACGGTGTCCCACTCCGTCGTGCCGACGATGGCGCGGGCCTTGTACCCGGGTTTGCGCCACCGCCCGCCGCGGCGATAGACGTGCCACTCGCCCTCCATCTTGAGATGGCTGTGCAAGGTCCAGGAGCCGATGCGGTGCAGGATGTGCTTGCCCCGCGGGACCACCGCGTGCACGGTCTCTCCGGTCAGATCGACCGTCGCCACCTGCGGAACCCGCAGGTCGAAACGCGCCACCGGATGACCGGCGAGTGCCTCGTGAAGCCGTCGCGCCGCACGGAAGACGGTGTCGCCCTCAGGCACGGCGCCCCGGTCCTCCCGCACCGGCTGCGGCCGCGGTGGCGCGGCGCAGCGTCAGACCACGGGGGCTTTCGACGAAACCGGCCTCACGCAGTGCGCCTCCCACGGGCGTGCCGAGAACGAACGAGCCGTTGACCTGTTCGATCGTCACCGTGTCGAGCCGGCGCGCGGCGATCGTCGCGGCCAGGTCGCGCGCCGCCGACTGCAGCGAGGCGACATCGTCGGTGAATGCGAGCGTCGATTTGCCCCCGCGCTCGACGTACAGCACCAGACGACCGTCGACCAGGACGACGAGGCCGCCGGCTTTCCGGCCGGGCCGGTGGGAGACGCCCTCGACACGTGGCCACCCCAGAGCGGCGCCGTAAGGGTTGGCGGGATCGGTCGCAGCGAGGGTGACGGCCGCCCGTGGCGGCGGGTCGGGCAGAGCGGCGAAGTGGCGCAGGCGATCGACCGTGCTCGACGCGGCGAACTGGGCGGCGCCGAGCTTCTCGATCACGTACCCGCGTCGGCAGTGGCCGGCCTCCTCGAAGCCCGCGAGCACGCGATAAGCCTGAGCGAAGCCACCGGGCGTCCCCTCGGATTGAACGGAGCCGCGCGTCACCACGCCGTAGCGGTCGAGCAGCAGGCTCGCCGCCGCCGTCGCCCGCAGCGCGGGGTCGGGCTCGACCGCGGGAAGGAGCGACCAGCGCCCGCCGATCGCCGGCGGGCGTGGCGGCGCCGACGGGGTGACACGGGGCAGGGCCGCGCCGCGATACATCCGCGCGCGCGGCGCCCGCCGGCTGACCCGGTGGGCCTGCGAGCCCCCGGCGAGAAGAGTTCGGATAGGCGCGAAGGTGTCGTTGGTGACGCGACCGGTCCACGTCAGCGCCCAGAGGGCATCGATCACGGACTGCTCGTTCTCGGCGTGGGCCAGCGAGCGCAACTGAGCCGCGAAATACGCGCCACCGGCCTCGAGCACCTCGATGATGCGGGCTTCGAGCGAATCCTCCGCGAGCTCGTCCTCGATCGGTGCGAGCGTGAGCGGAACGGTGTCGGCCGGATGCAGGGCGATCCAGCCGTCGCGTCCGGGGAGCGAGCCGTGTCCGGACCAGACCACCTCACCGCTGGTGGTCAGCTCGTCCAGCAGGGCCGGGGAGTAGTCGCTGACACGCGACGGGAGGATGAGCGACTCCCATGCGCTGGCCGGGATGGGAACCCCCGCCAGCTGCTCGACGACGGCGGCGACGCCGTCGATGCCTTCGAGGGGCCGGGTGACATGCTGCCATTCGGGCAGGAATCGCGCGAAGGCGTCGGGGGGAACGGGCTCGACGCTGCCGCGGATGGCGGCCAGCGAGCGCATCCGCAGGCGGCGCAGCACCTCGCTGTCGCACCACTCGGCCTCCTCGGCGCGACCGGTCCGGTCGTCGCCCACGGGAAGGAAGAACCCGCTCGAGAGGCGTCCCTGCGCTTCGAGGCGCTGCAGGGTGAGGCGGGCGACGGCGGTGCCGATGCCCAGGCGGGTGGCGACGTCATCGGTTCGGAACGGGCCGTGGGTGCGCGCGTAGCGCGCGACGAGGTCGCCCAGTGGATCGGCCAGCGGCTCGAGGAACGCCACCGGGATGCCCACGGGCAGGGCCACTCCCAACGCGTCGCGCAGGCGACCGGCGTCTTCGATACCGGCGACGCGGGGTACCCCGCCGATGGTGACGGGGATCGCGCGTCGCGCCTCGACGAGGGCGTCGAGAAGCGCCAGGGCGGTCTGCCGCTCGGGAACGGCGGACGGCGACCCC
This sequence comes from Microbacterium sp. SLBN-154, assembly GCF_006715565.1. Classification (NCBI taxonomy): domain Bacteria; kingdom Bacillati; phylum Actinomycetota; class Actinomycetes; order Micrococcales; family Microbacteriaceae; genus Microbacterium; species Microbacterium sp. SLBN-154. The sequence goes on along the minus strand of NZ_VFNL01000001.1, from coordinate 3,530,271 downwards.
TCGTCCGGCTGAAGGCGCGCGGTGACGTCGTCGGCGTCGAGGGGCCCCAGAAGTCGGAGCAGATCGGCGACCCCTTCGATCCCCTTCACGCGGCGTTCGGGATCGAGCCGCTGCACTTCGCGTTCGAACTGCGCGATGACGTCCGGGTCGAGCAGCTCTCGCATCTCGACCTTGCCGAGCAGCTCACCCAGGAGCGCGGGGTCGACGGACAGCGCGGCAGCGCGACGCTCGGCCAGGGGCGAGTCGCCCTCGTACATGAACGCCCCGACGTACCCGAACAGGAGGTCGCGGGCGAAGGGCGACGGCTGGCTGGTGGTCGTCTCGATGAGTCGGATGCGGCGATCGGCGATGCTCGCGGCGATGCGCAGCAACGCCGGCAGGTCGTACACGTCCTGCAGCACTTCGCGGAGTGTCTCGAGGATGATCGGGAAGGTCGGGTAGCGCCGCGCGACCTCGAGCAGCTGGGCGGCACGTTGACGCTGCTGCCACAGCGGGCTTCGGCGGTTGGGGTTCGTCCGCGGCATGAGGAGGGCGCGCGCGGCGCATTCGCGGAACCGGGAGGCGAACAGCGCCGATCCGCCGACCTCGTCGGTGACGATCTGCTCGAGCTCGTCGAGTTCGAACACGAACAGCTCCGCGCCGGGCGGCTCCGCCGTGGCATCCGGCACCCGGGCGATGATGCCGTCGTCGCTGGCGACGGCCGCGCCTTCGACGCCGAGGCGCTCGCGGATCCGGGCGTTCACCGCGAGCGCCCAAGGCGCGTGCACCTGCATGCCGAACGGGGAATGAAGGATGACCCGCCAATCGCCGACCTCGTCGCGGGAGCGCTCGACCGTGAGCGTGCGGTCTGTCGGGAGGGATCCGGTGGCCTCGCGCTGCTCGGCGAGGTAGGTGAGGAGGTTCTGCTGCGCGTGCGGGTCGAGGCCGGCGGCGTCGAGGCGTTGCGCCGCCTTCTCGGGCCCCGCCGACGTCACCTCTCGGGAGAACTTCCCGAGGGCCTCGCCGAGCTCTGCGGGACGACCGATGCCGTCACCGTGCCAGAAGGGGAGCTTGCCCGGCTGACCGAAGGCCGGCACGACGTTCACCCGGTCGTGAGTGATCTCCACGATTCGCCAGCTGGTCGTGCCGAGGGTGAACACGTCATTGACCCGGGATTCGTAGACCATCTCCTCGTCGAGCTCGCCGACGCGGGCGTTGCTGCTCTCTCCGGCGACGAACACCCCGAACAGGCCTCGGTCGGGGATCGTCCCCCCACTCGTCACGGCGATCCGCTGGGAGCCGGGACGACCGGTGAGGGTGCCGTGGTCGCGATCCCACACCAGCCTCGGCCGGAGCTCAGCGAACTCGTCCGACGGGAAGCGCCCGGCCAGCAGGTCGAGCGTGGCCTCGTAGGCGGAGCGGGGGAGGGTGCGGAAAGGGGCGCTGCGCTTGACCGTCTCGAACCAGCCCTCCACGTCGATCGGTCCGAGGGCGCATGCGGCGACGGTCTGCTGGGCGAGGATGTCGAGGGGATTCTGCGGGACCGCGATCGCCTCGATCTTCCCGGCGAGCATCCGCTCGGTGACGATCGCGGTGTGCAGCACATCGCCGCGGTGCTTGGGGAACAGGGCGGCGCGGCTCACCTCGCCCACCTGGTGGCCCGCGCGGCCGATGCGCTGCAGCCCCGATGCCGCCGACGGGGGAGCCTCGACCTGGATGACGAGATCGACCGCGCCCATGTCGATACCGAGCTCGAGGCTCGACGTCGCCACGACGCAGCGGAGCACGCCCGACTTCAGCTCTTCCTCGACCTGGGCGCGCTGCTCCTTCGACACCGAGCCGTGGTGGGCCTTGGCGAGGACGGCGGGCGCGCCTGCCGACGACCCGGCCTGAGACATCATCGCGGCGGGGGCCGTCGGATCTGGGATCTCGGCGCCGATGCGCTCGGCGTAGATCTCGTTCAGCCGGCCGGTCAATCGCTCGGCGAGACGTCGAGAGTTGGAGAACACGATCGTCGACCGGTGGGCGAGGATGCGATCGACGATCGCCTCCTCGACGTGCGGCCACAGCGATCCGGTCCGCTCCTCCGGAGCGGAGTCGGGCGCGTACCAGTCACCGGAGGCGTCGCCGCCGTCCACCGGTTCGGGGGGCGCTCCCGGAGGCGGCGGCGGATTGAGCATGTCTTCGACGGGCACCACGACGCGCAGGTCGAAGGCCTTGGTCGACGGTGGCGCGACGATCTCGACCGGTTGCGATCCCCCGAGGAAGCGCGCGACCTCGTCGATCGGCCGAACGGTGGCCGACAAGCCGATGCGCTGCGCTGGTGCCACGCCGGCGTCGTGCGACTGCCGCAACGCGTCGAGGCGCTCGAGGCTCACCGCCAGGTGTGCACCGCGCTTGGTGGCGGCCACGGCGTGCACCTCGTCGATGATGACGGTGTGCACCTCGCGGAGAGTCTCACCGGCCTGGCTGGTGAGCATGAGATACAGCGACTCGGGCGTGGTGATCAGGATGTCGGGAGGATCGGTGACGAGCTTGCGGCGGTCGCTCGAGGAGGTGTCGCCCGAGCGCACGCCGACGGTGACGTTCGGCACGGGCTGGCCGAGCCGGCGCCCCGATTGGCCGATGCCGACAAGCGGAGACCGGAGGTTGCGCTCGACGTCGACGCCCAGGGCCTTCAGCGGCGAGATGTAGAGCACCCGGGTTTGAGCGGGAGGGGTCGCCCGGGTGCCGCCGCGGCGGCGGCGGGGAGCATCGTCGGAGGTCTTCGCCGGAGCATCCTTCTCCCGGAAGATGCGGTCGATCGCCCACAGGAATGCCGACAGGGTCTTCCCCGAGCCGGTCGGCGCGACCACGAGTGCGTGCTTGCCGTGGGAGATCGCATCCCATGCCCCGGCTTGCGCCGCCGTCGGTTCGGCGAAGGCGCCACGGAACCAGTCCTGGGTCGCAGGACCGAAGCGGCCGAGCACCTCAGGTGCCGCCACCGTCGAGGCGTCGCTCATCCCCCCATCTTCCCGCGCACCTCCGACATCGGGGCGGGCTTGACCGGCCTCTTCCTCACTCCACGTCCAGCGGCTTGTCCCCGCTGAGGTCCGTCTCCCGCAGCACACCGTCCCTCAACTCGAGCACGAGGTCCACGCCGAGCCGGCGGAGGAACGCGTCGTCGTGGCTCACGACCAGCACGGCCCCCCGGTACGACGAGAGTGCGGCGACGAGCTGGTCGACGGTGTCGAGATCGAGGTTGTTCGTCGGTTCGTCGAGCACCAGAAGGTGAGGCGCCGGGTCGGCCAGGAGGAGGTGGGCCAGCGCCACCCGGAATCGCTCCCCGCCTGACAGCGCCGACACCGGTCGATCGACCGCCGCACCCCGGATGAGGAATCGCGCGAGCCGGTTGCGCAGTTCCACCGTGCCGGTGTGCGGCGCGGCGGCGGCGATGTTCGCGAGCACGGATTCCTGATCGTTCAGCCCGTCCACCCGCTGCGGAAGGTAGCCGATCCGGTCGGTGTGAGGTTCGAGCAGGATGTCGCCGACGCAACCGCCCCCGCCGACGAGGCGTTCCAGCGCAGTGGTCTTCCCCGCCCCGTTCGGGCCGACGAGGGCCACGCGCTCCGGGCCCTGGATGATCCACGCGCGGTCGTCGCCGGAGAGGGTGGCGATGCGGCGTCCCGCCGCGACCCCCGGGTCGGGGAGGTCGATGCGCACCGCATCGTCGTCGCGGATCCGCCGCTCGGCGAGGTCGAGATCCGCACGGGCAGCCTGCTCGCGGTCGGCCATCTCGCCGCGGTACTTGCCGGCGGACACCTGTGCGGCCCGCTTCAGCCCGCCTGCGACGATCTTCGGGACGCGCTTCTCGCGCTCCGCCTTGCGTCCCATCGCCATGCGGTGCGAGATCTTCGTCTCGGCTTCGATGCGGTCGCGCCGCTCTCGGCGGTAGCGCTGCGCAGCGGCACGCTCGGCCTGGCGCGCTGCGTCCTGTTCCGCATCGAGCCAGGCTCGCCACTGCGAGTAGGGCCCGCCGAACACCGACAGCGTGTGGTCGTAGAGCTCGGCGGTGTCGTCCATGCGCTCGAGCAGGGCGGTGTCGTGGCTGACGACGATGAGCGTTCCCTGCCACTGGTCGACCAGGTCGTAGAGGTGGTGGCGCGCATCGCGATCGAGGTTGTTCGTCGGCTCGTCGAGCAGGGTGATGGTCGCCCCGCCCGCGCGGATGCCCGCGATCGCGGCGAGCACGGCCTCGCCGCCCGACAGTTCTCCCACGCGGCGATCGAGCATGTCGGGCCTGAGACCCGCCTCTGCGAGGGCGGCGTGGCAGCGCGCCTCGATGTCCCAGTCGTCGCCGACGGTGTCGAAGTGCTGGGGGTCGACATCGCCGGCCTCGATCGCACGGACCGCGCGCAGGGCCGGACCGGCGCCCAACAGGTCGGCGACGGGGATGTCGACGTCGAGCGTCAGCCGCTGCGCGAGGGTCGCCACATCGGCGGTGCGCTGGATGCGCCCCGCCGCCGGGATCAGGTCGCCGGCGATGAGGCGGAGGAGAGTGGTCTTGCCCGTGCCGTTTCGGCCGACGAGGCCCGTGCGGCCCGCGGGGAAGGAGCCCGAGACGTCGCGGAGCGCGACCGTCCCGTCGGGCCAGTGGAACGAGACGTCGTCGAGGACGACGGAGGGATGAACGGATGACTGCGGCACGAGGCCTCCCGGATGTCTGAGGGATGCGCAGACACCGGGCGCCGAGATGCGGCAGAGAAGACCTGACGGATGCGGCGGGTCGACGGTGTCAGCGCGTGAACGCGGAGCCGTCGGATACCTTCACCGGATTTCCTCACGTCGGGAACAGGACCTGAACACTGTAGCGGGTCATCCCGGGTGCCTCGCAAGGGGTGGGGTTCCATCGTCGACCCGTCGAAGAACGCTGCCCGTGGGCCGCCCAGGCCGCACTTTCTGACGGGTCGCGGGGTGAGCGGCGCTTCGCGCGCGCCGGCGCGTGGCCGATCGTCGAGAAACGCTGCCCGTGGGCCGTGCAACCCGCATTCTTTGGCGGGTCGCGGGGGCGAGCGGCGTCACGCACGCCGGCGCGTGACCGATCCGTCGGAAAACGTCGCCCTCGCGCCGAGCGAGCCGCACTCTTAGACGGGTCGCGGGGCGAGCGGCGCGTCGCGCGCAGGGGCGAAGCGGCTTCGACCCGTCGAGAAACGCTGCCCGTGGGCCGCCCAGGCCGCACTTTCTGACGGGTCGCGGGGCGAGCGGCGCTTCGCGCGCGCCGGCGCGTGGCCGATCCGTCGAGAAACGCTGCCCGTGGGCCGTGCGGGCCGCATTTTCTGACGGGTCGCGGGGTGAGCGGCGCTTCGCGCGCGCCGGCGCGTGGCCGATCGTCGAGAAACGCTGCCCGTGGGCCGTGCGGGCCGCATTTTCTGACGGGTCGCGGGGTGAGCGGCGCTTCGCGCAATCACGGCCGGGTCGCGCGGAGAGCGCGGAGCGCGCGCTCCGCGCCCGACGGCCCGACGGCCCGGCGGCCCGGCGGCCCGACGGCCCGGCGGCCCGGCGGCCCGGCGGCCCGGCGGCCCGGCGGCCCGACGATTCGGCCACCCGTCAAGAAATGCTGCCCTGGCGATGCGCGAGCCGCACTTTGTGACGGGTCGCGTGCCGCGCGCCATGCGCACGGCGACCCGGCGACCCGATCGCGCGCCCCTCGCACACTCCGCCGAGGGGCGGAGCGGAGTCCGCCCGGCGAGGGACGCGCACGGAAGGCGCCGTGCGTAGCGTGAGGCCCCTGCCCACCGATCGAGGCGCCGACGGGGGTCGCCCCGATCGGTGGGCAGGGGGATGGTTCGGCGGGATCGCCATCGGAGTCGCCGTGGGCGTGGCGATCGGTTCGGCGCTCAGCGACGTCGCCGTGGGCATCGCCATCGGTGTGGGGCTCGGGTTGGCACTCGCCCTGGCGTTCGGCGCGGCTCGGTCGCCGTCGACGCGTCGCCCCGATCGCTCGGGCGGAGGGGAGACCGCCGGAGCGACGGGGGCTGCGACCTGGGATGACCGGCACTCCACCGACGGCGGCTTCGACGGAGGCGCCGGCGCCGGCGAAGGGGGCGGCGGGGGTGGCGGAGGCGACTGACACCGACCCTCTCGGCTCGACCTCCGTTCGACCTACCCGGCCTCGGCCTCCGTCATCGCGGCGAGACGCTTGTCGAGGAAGACCTGCACATCGCGCAGCTCGTCCTCGGAGACGCTGTGGGTGAGCCCCGGGTACAGCCTCCCGCTGAGGTCGACATGCTCGGGGAGCCAGCTCGTGGTGTGCTCCACCAGAGCGGCGGGGATGACGTCGTCGCGGGAGCCGCGACCCCAGAACACCGGGGGACGGCGGGCAGCGAGGGCGGCGTCGCCCGAGAGCGCCCCCGGCGTGACGTAGCCCGACAGGTTCACCGCGAAGGCGAACCGCTCGTGATTCAGGCGAAGCGCCTGCAGAGCGACGGCGGCACCCTGCGAGAACCCCAGCAGGCCGACGGTCGTCGCCGGCGTGGCCGCGGCATCCAGCCAGCGCAGCAATGCCTGCGCAGCCGACGTGACAGCCCCCGGATCGCGGCTCTGCAGACCCTCGATGGGGTACCAGGAGTATCCGGGCGACGGCCACGGCGGGGTGAGCGGTGCCCGCACCGCGGCGACCACGAAGTCGGACGGGAGGAAGGGGACGAGCCCGAAGAGGTCGCGCTCATCGGCGCCGTAGCCGTGCAGCAGCACCAGCAGCGGCCGCCCGGCGCGGTCGTCGGGATCCGCCGACCACAGCACCAGGTCGTCGTCGAGGGCGAGGGCGGGAGCGGGCTCGTCGGACATGCCGACATCCTTCCAGAGGCTCCCGACAGGTCCGCCCGACGTCCGTGCTCCTCGGTGATCCCGATACCTCGGGGTATACATGACCTATGCCGGTGCGTACCCCTGATCCCGACCCGAGCGAGAACGACGACGCCCGCAGCGCTCGCCGCGACCCGCTCGACGGACTCGGCGGGGGCTCGACGGGCTCGTCGGCCAACCCCGGATGGCTGAGCGACATCGAGCTGGCCGAGGCCCGCCGGCGCCTCCCGATGCTCTACGTCGAGGCCATCCCCGTCCGCACCGACGGCATGGGGCAGGTGATCCAGGTCGGCATCCTGCTGCGCGCGACCCCCGTCGGCGAGATCACCCGTTCGATCGTGTCGGGGCGGGTGCGGTATGGCGAGACGGTGCGCGACGCGCTGTTCCGTCACCTTGAGAACGACCTCGGCCCGATGGCCTTTCCGCTGCTGCCGCCGCAGCCGGTGCCCTTCACCGTCGCCGAGTACTTCCCCCTCCCCGGCGTCAGCGCCTTCCACGACGACCGGCAGCACGCGGTGTCGCTGGCGTTCGTCGTTCCGGTCACCGGTACCTGCGAGCCGCGGCAGGACGCCCTGGAAGTCACCTGGCTCTCGCCCGACGAGGCGTCGTCCGATGCCGTCGCGGCCGAGATGGAGGGGGGCCGGGGAACCCTCATCCGCCTCGCGCTGGCGAGCGTGGGCGCGCTGCGCTGAGAGGGACGGATGCCGCAGAGCCCCCTCCTGGTCGACTTCGCCGTCGCGCTGCCGATCTCCGTCGGCATCGCGTATCTGCTCGCCCGCCTGATCCTGGCGATCTTCGGTCGACGCCTGTCGCTCAGCGTCACCGCGATGACACTCATCTCGCTCCTCGGGTTCAGCGTCGGCATCTTCCTGGCGGGCATGTTCCTCTACGGACAACGACTCTGGATGCCCACGACCCTCCTCCTCACCTTCGGAACGAGCCTCGGTCTGTCGTTCCTCGTCGCGTCGATCGTGGCCCTCACGCAGCGCGGGGTGGGTGACGCTGACATCTCGGCAGTGCTGCGCGCGGGGGAGTCGGAGCGCGCGGAGTTCAAAGAGACGGCGCGCTGGAACGTGCGGGAGAGCAAGAAGGATGCTCGGATGGAGCTCGCGATCGCCAAGACGATCGCCGCGTTCCTGAACAGCCGCGGCGGCGTGCTCGTCATCGGCGCGAACGATGCCGGTCAGGCGGTGGGACTCGACCGCGACCTCGCGACCCTCCGGACACCCGATCACGACCGATTCGAGCTGTGGCTGCGCGACATGCTCTCCACGGCCCTCGGCCGGAACGCCGCGGCGCTGCCGCGCATCCGGTTCGTCAGCGTGGCGCCCGGCGACGCGGTCGTCTGCGCCGTGGAGTGTCCGCCCTCACCGAAGCCGGTGTTCCTCGCAGGAAGCGGGGGAGGCGCGACGACGGAGCTCTGGATACGGGTGGGCAACTCCACCCGTGCGCTGCCGGTCGACGAGGCTCTGGAGTACGTGCAGCGCCACTGGCGCCCGACGCTGGCGTCGGTGTTGACGGGACGCCCGGCGGGCTGAGCGGCGGTCGCCCGATCTCCCGCTGCGGGGGAGGGATCCGCCGGCGCGCAGCTCATCCGCTCCGGGCCGGTGACCCGCGGTCGTCTGGCGACACCTCGAGCTTGCCCGCAAAGCATGAAGTGTGCTTCACTGTTCCTCGAAGGGGAGTAATCCTCGCGACGCATCGACAGTACGGTCACCCGACGTGACCCGGTGCGTGGGGCGACGCAACGCCGATGAGACCTTCACGACACTCGTGGAGGTTTTCTCATGTCCGTCCCGCTCTGGGCCTGGTTCGTCGTCCTCGGCGTGATCGTCGCCATGCTCGTCGTCGATCTCGTCGCCCACCGCAAAGCCCACGTGATCGGCGTCCGCGAAGCGGCGGCCTGGTCGATCGTCTGGGTGCTCTCGGGCATCACCTTCGGCATCGTCGTCTGGAACTCGTGGGGCGCGGAGTTCGGTCAGCAGTACTTCGCCGGATACGTGATCGAGAAGTCCCTCGCTGTCGACAACGTCTTCGTCTGGGCGATCATCTTCGCCGCCTTCGCGGTGCCCCGCGAGTTCCAGCACCGGGTGCTCTTCCTCGGTGTTCTCGGGGCCCTGGTCTTCCGGGGGATCTTCATCGCCGCCGGCGCTGCGCTCATCGAGAACTTCTCGTGGATCCTCTACGTCTTCGCCGCGTTCCTCATCCTCACCGGCATCCAGATGATCCGCACCCGCAACGAGCACGTCCACCCGGAGAAGTCGCGGACGCTGAAGCTCTTCCGCCGCTTCGTGCCGATGACCGACGCCTACCACGGGCAGCGGTTCCTGATCCGCAAGGCCGGGGTGCTGGTCGCCACGCCTCTGCTGGCGGTGCTCGTACTGGTCGAGGTGACCGACATCATCTTCGCGGTCGACTCGATCCCCGCGATCTTCGCCGTCACCAGCGAGCCGTTCCTCGTCTTCACCGCCAACGCGTTCGCCATCCTGGGCCTTCGCGCGATGTACTTCCTGCTCGCCGACCTCATCCACCGCTTCCGCTACCTCAAGATCGGACTCGCGTTCGTGCTGGTCTGGGTCGGCGTGAAGATGGCCCTCCTCGACGTCGTGAAAATCCCGACCCTCGTCTCGCTCGCGGTGGTCGCGCTCATCATCGCCGTCGCCATCACCGCCTCGCTCATCGCGACCCGCGGTCAGGGGCGCCGCGAGATCGAGGTGGAGTCGGCGGGAGCCTTCCGTCTCGCGACCGAGGAGGAGATGGCCGAGCTCGAGCCGGTCTTCCGCTCGCGTCGCGCCATGGCCGGGAGCCGGCGATGAGCGAGACCACCCGAACGCGCCGGCCCCGCGCGGCTCTCCTCATCGCCCTCCCGGCCTTCGGGCTCGTCGCCCTGATGATCCTCCCGTTCGTCAGTGCACCGTCGAGCAGCTGCGGCAATCCGTTCGGGTGCGGCAGCGTGAGAAACGCCGGGGAGGAAGCCCTCACCGTGGTCGCCTTCGAGGCCGATGGTGCGGAGCGCGCCACCTATGCCATCGCGCCGGATTCACGCGATCTGCTGCTCGGAGTCACGAACGAGATCCTGGTGCCCGAGGCGTCCTGCCTCACTGTCCACGGCGGGCCCTTCTGGTTGGACCGGACGGCGGTGCAGACCTCCGACGACACGGCGCGGGTGCCGATCGATCACTGGGGCGCGCGGGTCGACCTGCGCGGCGGTGCCTGCACCGGTTGACGGGAGACCGATCCGTCGGCGGCCCGGGTTGGCATCCCGTCACCCGGGCCGCCACAATCGTGTGATGGCGAGCGGCGGTGCGTGGACATTCCTGACCCACCACGCGCACGTCCTCGTCGCCGTCGCCGACAACAACGACGTCACCCTCGCCGAGATCGCCCGCATCGTGGGGATCTCCGAGCGCTCGACCGTGACGATCCTGAACGACCTCGTCGCCGAGGGCTACGTCGAACGCGAGCGGCGCGGGCGCCGCAACCATTACACCGTGCGTTCGACGCGGCCCCTGCGGCATCCCTCCAACGCCGGCCACACGATCGGCGACCTGATCGGCGCTCTCAGCCGAGTCTCGATCAGCAGCGCATAGCCTGAAACGGTGTTCGACAGTCCGTTGTCCGCCTCGGCCTACGAGGTGCTGCAGGTCGACCCCACTGCCGATGACGAGACGCTGCGCCGCGCGTATCGCCTGCGGCTGCGGCAGACCCACCCCGACACCGGGGGCGATGCGGCGGTGTTCGTCCAGGTGCAGCGCGCCTGGGAACTCGTCGGCACCGCGGAGGCCCGTGCCGCTTACGACCGTGGGCACGGGTTCGGTGCCGAAGCGGCACCGGAATGGTCGGGATGGCGCCCGCCGGCGCCCCGCGCCGACACGCGTCCCCGCGCCCGGTCGTACGGTCACCCGGGGGGATGGCGTCGCGAGCGGTACCTGACCCTGGTCCGCGAGTGGGTCGGACGCGGTGTCACCGTGGACGATCCCTACGACCCGGCGCTCGTCCGCTCCGCGCCCCGCCACCTGCGCCGGCTGCTGGCCGACGCCCTCGCCGAGGAGGAGACCGCCCGCACCGTCGCCGACCTCGGCATGGGCTACACGGTGTGGCATGACGTCGCCGCCTCCGGTCGCGACGGCGACCCCGACGTGAAACTCGACCACATCGTGCTGGGCCCGAGCGGGCTGTTCGGGATCCTCTCCGAGGACTTCGGCGGACCGGTCGGGGTGCGCCGAGGCGAGATCGTCGGTGACGGGATCCCCGAGGGATCCGTCGCGGGACTGCTGTCGCGCATGCGGGTGGTCTCCCGCGCCGCGAGGGTGAAGTTCACCGGGGCCGTCGTGGTGCTTCCCGACGAGGACGTCACCGAGATGATCCAGGAGCTCGGCAAGGTCAAGGGCGTCCCCGTGGCGCTCGTCTCGCGAAGTGCCCTGGCCACGGTGCTGCGCCGGGGCCTGCCCGGCGCGCGTGCCATCGGCGGGACGGAGCTGTTCGAGATCCGCACACGGCTCCAGCACACGGCGCAGTTCGTCTAGGCCGATTCGCCTGGGACGATGCCCCGGAGCTGCGACGCCGCCGCGCTCAGCCGGTCAGGCCGAACAGCTCCAGCGGGTGGGTGAGCCGCCACCAGAACGACGGATCCTCGACGTCCTGCGCGAGCTCGAGCCCGACCACGCTCTCATCCAGCGCGCCGGTCGCGGTCAGTGCCCCGACGGTGTCGCCCTCGGCGCGCAGGTCGTCGAGGTCGAAGGCCGACTCCACGGTCGCCGAGCCTCCGTTCCACGCGATCACCGCGGCATCCGCCGTCGTCACGATCGGCACGTCCTCGCCCCACGCGGTCCGGACGTACCCGGCCGTCGTGCCTGCCGGTACCGCGACCGTCGGCTGCAGCTCGGCCTCGAGCTGTGCGTACAGAGCGCGGGATGCCGCCAGGCGCGCCTCGTCGTCGGGCTGGCCGAGGACGGCGGCGTAGAGGGTGATCGGGGTCTCGGCGACGGTGATGCTCTTCGCCGACAGCAGACTCCAGCGATCGAGCGTGCCGGTCTTGATGCCGACCACTCCGGGATCGGCGAGGAGTCCGTTGGTGTTGGTCACGAGCCCGGCGCCGGGGAGTTCGACGGCCTGCTTGGCGACGATCTCCGCGACGACCGGGTTGGCGAGGGCGCGCTGGGCGAGCGGGATGAGAGCGTCGGAGCTGGCGCTGTTGCGCTCGTCGATGCCGGTGGGCTCGACGATCGTGATCCCGTCGATCCCGTGGCGGTCGAGCCAGCTCGCCGCCGCGTTGGCGAAGACCGCATCGGTGGGGTACAGGTACGACGCGAGGCGGTCGGCGTAGTTGTTCGCCGATCCGATCAGGATGCCCTCGAGCATCTGATACATCGAGAGCGTGCCTCCGACGGGAACGTCGAGGGCGGACTCGCCGCCGGCCAGGTAGTCCCAGTACTCGTCGCTGTCGCGGCCGGTGAAGCGGAACTCCGGACCCGGCTCGCCGGGGCCGAGCTGGAGCTCGTCGAGGACGACGAGGGAGGTCACGACCTTCGTGATGCTCGCGATGGCGTCGCGGTCGGCGCTGGAGGCCACCGGCCCCCCGATGCCCTCGACGGCGACCGCAGCGCTTCCCTCGGCGGGCCAGACCGGAGCCGCCGCGGGCGCCGCGGCGGGCAGCACCTGCACGGCCTCGACCTCGGGCGTCACGGCGTAGAGCGGCCAGAGCCCGGTCGTGGCGGCGTAGCCGCCGACGAGACCGAGGATCACCGCGGCGGGAAGCAGCACGCCGGGGCGGAAGATCGAGCGCCGCGGGGCGCCCGCGAGCAGGTCGGGCCCCACCGGCACGTACGGCACGCCGCCGCCGGAGAGGTCGGTGAACCCGGGCGGGCGGGCGAGGATCGCGGACTCGTCAACCCAGGTCAGGGCGGTGGGATGCCGCGACTCGGCGACGATCGACGGCTCGGCCAAGCTCGATCGCGTCGGTGAGGGGGCGGCGTCACCCCCGGGTGCGGTCAGCACTCCGGCATGGGACGGCGACTCCGCCGCATCCGTCTCCCCCGGGTGCCGGCGCAGGGCGCGACGCGTGAGGGGGTGCCGGTCGTCCTCCGCCATTCGCCTACGCTACAACGCCGTCGGCGATATGATGGTCGCCGATACCACGGGAGTCCGGCGAGCCGGGCTGAGAGGGAGCGAATCGCGCTCCGACCGTCGAACCTGATCTGGGTCATGCCAGCGCAGGAAGGAGTACTGATGCATACGCACACGTCCACGACCGGGTCCGCCTCGTCGACCACCGGCACCGGAGGCGGCCACCGCTTCCGGTGGCGGGTCATCGACATCGTCATCGCGAGCGTCCTCGGGGTCGCGGCGGGTCTGGTGTTCCTGCTGTGGAACATCGCCTATCTCGGGCCGAGCAACTTCCTGAGTCCGCTGCTTCCGGGCCTTCAGGGTCTTCTCGACGGACCGTGGCTGTTCGCCGGGGTGCTCGGAGCGCTCATCATCCGCAAGCCCGGCGCGGCGATCTACACCGAGACGCTCGCGGCGGTCGTCTCGGCCCTCGTCGGCAACACCTGGGGAGGCTTCCTCACGATCGAAGCCGGTCTCGTCCAGGGCCTCGGCGCCGAGCTCATCTTCCTGCTCTTCTTCTACCGGCGCTGGAGCCTCCCGGTCGCCGTGCTCGCCGGCATGGGCGCGGCGCTCGCCGGCGGCATCAACAACCTGATCCTCTGGTACCCGGGTTCGGGAGGGCTGTTCATCACCGTGTACCTCGCCAGCACGCTTCTTTCGGGCGCGCTCATCGCCGGGGCGCTGTCGTGGGTGCTCGCACGAGGCCTCGCCGCCACCGGCGCACTCGACCGCTTCGCGATCGGGCGCGAGGCGCGCGCCCGCGTCTAGACCGGTGGACTCGACCGGTACACGTCCGGCTGCGCTGGAGGCGCGCAGCTGGGGGTGGCGACACGCCTCGCGTCGCGCGTGGGCGCTGAGGGACGTCACGCTGCGCATCCATCCGGGGGAACGCGTGCTCCTGCTCGGCGCGTCGGGGGCGGGCAAGTCGACCCTCCTCCACGGGTTCGCCGGCGTGCTCGGTGAGGGGGAGGACGGCGAGCGAGCCGGCGAACTCCTCATCGACGGGATGCCGGCGGCCGAGGCCCGCGGGCGGGCGGGACTGGTGCTCCAGGACCCCGACGCCCAGGTCATCCTCGCCCGCGTCGGCGACGACGTCGCCTTCGGCTGCGAGAACCTCGGCGTCCCGCGCGCGGAGATCTGGCCGCGCGTGGAGGCGGCCCTCGACGCCGTCGGCCTCGAGGCGCCCCTCGACCGGCCCACGAAGGCGCTCTCGGGGGGGCAGAAGCAGCGGCTCGCGCTCGCCGGGGCGCTGGCGATGCGCCCCGGCATCCTGCTGCTGGATGAGCCGACCGCCAACCTCGACCCCGCGGGCGTGATCGAGGTACGCGACGCCGTCGCCCGCGTCGCTGCCGAGACCCGGATGACCCTGGTCGTCGTCGAACACCGTGTCGAGGCGTGGCTCGGCGTCGTCGACCGGGTGATCGTGCTGGGTGGAGCCGGCGCAGGCACGGGTGGTGTCGTCGCCGACGGTGCACCCGATGAGGTGCTGCGCCGCGACGGCGCGGCGCTCGCGGCGCAGGGGGTCTGGGTGCCCGGCCGGCCGCCGCGCCATCCGGCGCCGGCGTCCTCGCCGCCCGGTCGCACGCTTCTCGAGGCCCACGACCTCGAGGTCGAACGCGTGCGCCACACCCCCGTCGCGCGCGTGGGGCACGCCGTCGTCCGGGAGCGCGGCGTGCTGGCCGTCACCGGGCCGAACGGGGTGGGCAAGTCCACGCTCGGGCTGACCCTCGCGGGACTTCTGCCCGTGGCATCCGGTGCTCTCATGGCGACCGAGACGCTCGCCGACGGAGCGGGGCCGACGCCGATCCGGTGGAGCTCACGGGCGCTCCTCACCCGCATCGGCACGGTGTTCCAGGAGCCCGAGCATCAGCTCCTCACCCGCACGGTGCGCGACGAGCTCGCCGTCGGGCCGCGTGCCCTCGGCATGGCCGAGCCCGACGTCGAGGCGCGGGTCGACGACCTGCTGCGGCGGCTGAGGCTCGACCACCTCGGCGCCGCCAACCCGTACACGCTCTCGGGCGGTGAGAAGCGCCGCCTGACGGTCGCGGCGGCGATCGCGACCCGGCCGCGCGTGCTCGTCCTCGACGAGCCCACCTTCGGGCAGGACGCCCGCACCTGGAGCGAGCTCGTCGCGTTGCTTGCAGGGCTCCGCGACGCGGGGACGGCGATCGTCGCGATCACGCACGACCGCGAGGTGGTGCGTGCGCTCGGCGCCGACGAACTGGAGATGGGGGCGGTCGGATGACGCTCGAGCGCACCCGCGCGCGCACCGGCCCGGTCGCCGCGATCAACCCGGTCGCGAAGCTCGGCGCGGCGGCACTTCTCACCGTGCCGCTCGTGCTGACCCTCGACCCGGTCTCGGCGGGGGTGGCGCTGCTTCTCGAGTTCGCGCTGTTCCCGTTCGCAGGCCTCGGGTGGCGCGAGTTCTGGCGGCGCACGTGGCCGGTGTGGCTCGCCGCACCGCTCACAGCACTGACGATCGCGCTCTACGGCGAGACGTCGGGGCGGGTGCTGCTGGAGCTGTTCGTCGTCCGCGTCAGCGAGGGGTCGCTCGAGCTGGCGTTCGCCACGATGCTGCGGGTGCTCGCCATCGCGCTGCCCTCGGTCGTGCTGTTCGTCACCGTCGACCCCACCGACCTCGCCGACGGGCTCGGCCAGGTGCTGCGGCTGCCCTCGCGTTTCGTGCTCGGGGCGCTCGCGGGGCTGCGCATGGTGGGGCTGTTCCTCGACGACTGGCGGGCGCTCGAGCTCGCGCGCCGCGCGCGCGGCGTGGCCGACCGCGGCCGGGTGCGCCGATTCCTCGGCATGGCGTTCGCGCTGCTCGTGCTGTCGCTCCGCCGCGGGGCGACGCTCGCCACCGCGATGGAGGCGCGGGGCTTCGGCGCGCCGGGCCGCCGCACCTGGGCCCGGGAATCGACGTTCGGCCGACGCGAGTGGGCACTGTTGGCCGTGGGCGCCGCCGTCGGAGGGATCGCCGTCGCCGCGGCCGTGCTCGCCGGGACGTGGAACCTCATCCTCGGGCCGGGCTGAGGGCCGGGCGCAGGGTCGGGCGGCCCCCGGGGTCCACGCGCGTCACTGCCCGTCAGCGCCGTAGCGCCGGCTCATCGAGGTGGCGCAAATTGTCGGTTTGAGCGGCGCAAAGCGACCATATGCGCCGCTTCCTTGAGGCGGCGCGGACCGAGGTGGCGCAAATGGTCGGGTTCAGCTGCGCAAGGCGACCACATGCGCCACATTCCCCGGCGGCTGCGGATCGAGGTGGCGCAGATAGCCGGGTTGAGCGCGGCAAGGCGACCATATGCGCCACTCATGCGCCAGGCCACCGCATCGCGGCACCACCACGGCGCGCCGTCACCGCCGCGCGAACGCCCCGCGCGACCGCCGCGCTCAGCCCGCGTCGACCTTCAGGTACTCCTCGCGGAGCGCGGGGTAGTACGCGCTCCACTCGACCTCCGCGACGTCGCGCCCCTCGCGCGCCGCGACGAGCCGGTCGAGGTAGTACTCCCAGCCGGGCCCGATCGAGCCGACGTCCTCACCGCCGCCCAGTCGCTGGCCGAACGAGAGCAGGGTCTCGCCCTCGTCCTCCTTGAGCTCGAACCACAGGTGCCAGGTCCCCTCGCCGACGGCGGTGTCGGCGACCAGACGCCGTGGCTTGTCGCACTCGCGGATCGTGAAGGTCTCGGCGGGCACATTCTCACCCTCGGCGGTCATCCGGAACATCACGTGCCCGTCGGCCGGGTCGCCCTCCCACGTGCCGATCCACCTCTCGAGCCGGTCGGCGTCGGTCAGATCGCGCCACACCTTCTTCGCCGACGCGGTGAACGTCCTCCGCAGCACGAGGTGCCGCTCATCGTCGATCGTCTCGACCGTTCCGGTCACCCGCGGGGTTTCTGTCATGTCGCGTTCCACAGCTCTCGGTAGTACGTCATCCGACTCTCGTCCGGGGCGATGCCGTAGGCCTCGAGCAGAGTCTCGGTCCATCCTGGCCCATAGTTCCACTCCAGGCTCATCGCGGCGACGGCGATGTCGGCCCAGCGGTCGGCGACGCCGAGCGCGCCGAGATCGACGTGCCCCGAGACGGTCCCCTCGTCGGTGAGCACCGTGTTGGGGCTGCAGGCGTCGCCGTGGCAGACCACGAGGTCCTCCTCGTCGGGTGCCTTCCGCAGAGGCTCGGGCACGCGGATGCCGCGGCGCGCCGCCCGCGCGAGACGATCGGCGACCCGCCACGAGAACGGGCAGTCGGTCACGGGAAGCCGGTCGTGGAGCGATCGGAGGCCCACCCCGATCGCAGATACGGCGATCTCGGGTGCCGCGATCCACCGCGGCGCGACGGCACTCTCGCCCGGAAGAGCCTCGGTGACGAGCCACTCCTCGTCGTCGTCTCCGCCCCGCGCGATCACCCTCGGCACCGGTGTGAATGCGGCCGCCCACACCAGGCGCTCCGCCTCCCCCTCGACAGTGGTCTCGGCGTTTCTCGGTCCCCACTTCACGTAGCGGATGCCGGCGGCCCCGGTCGCGCGGAAGGTCAGCCCACCCAGTCCGTTCCGCCAGACGGGTATCAGGTCGTCAGAGCCGGCGAGATGGCGCACCCGCGTGGGCACCACCACCTCGTCCGTCGGAATCGACACGCGAGCCACCCTAGCCCGGCGGGGTTTGGTACCCTGGTACCCGCAACAAGGGGAGTACTCCCGTTTGCGGCGTGCCCGTCAATACGAATCCGATGCAGCGTTCCGGGCCGCCGACCCACTCTGGGCGGAGGAGACCTTGGGCGGTACGACGCCTGCCCTCACTCTTGGAGCATTTTCCGTGGACATCACTCCTCTCGTCTGGATCATCACGATCGCGGTCACCATCGCGTTCTTCATCTACGAGTTCTTCGCCCATGTGCGAAAGCCCCACGAGCCGAGCATCGGCGAGTCGGCCCGCTGGTCGGCCTTCTACATCGGCCTCGCCCTCATCTTCGGCGTCGTCATCGGCATGGTCTGGGGTTGGGACTTCGGTGGCGAGTACTACGCCGGCTACCTCACCGAGAAGGCGCTGTCGATCGACAACCTCTTCGTCTTCCTCATCGTCATGACCGGGTTCGCGGTGCCGAAGATCTACCAGCAGAAGGTGCTGATGATCGGCATCGTGATCGCGCTGGTCATGCGTGGAGCGTTCATCGCGGTCGGTGCGGCCCTCATCGAGAACTTCTCGTGGATCTTCTACATCTTCGGGGCGCTGCTGCTGTTCCTGGCCTACCGACAGGCGTTCTCGCACGGCGAGTCCGACCCCGCCAACGGCAAGTTCATGACGTTCGTGCGTCGTCACCTGCCGGTCAGCGACGAGTACAACGGCGACAAGCTGACCGTCAAGAAGGACGGTCGTCGGTTCGTCACCCCGATGCTGCTCGTCATCGTCGCGATCGGGTTCGTCGACCTCATCTTCGCCGTCGACTCGATCCCCGCGATCTACGGTCTGACCGAGGAGGCGTACATCGTCTTCGTCGCCAACGCATTCGCCCTGATGGGTCTGCGTCAGCTGTACTTCCTCATCGGCGGTCTGCTGGAGCGCCTGGTCTACCTCGCACAGGGTCTCGCGGTCATCCTCGCCTTCATCGGCGTGAAACTCGTCTTCCACGCTCTCCACGTCAATGAGCTGCCCTTCATCAACGGCGGCGAGCCGCTGCTGTGGGTTCCCGAGATCCCGATCTGGCTGTCGCTGCTCTTCATCGCCGGCACGATCACGGTGGCGACGATCGCGAGCCTCATCAAGACCCGCAACGACCGCGAGGCGAAGGACCGCGAGCAGATCGAGGGCGAGCCGGTCGTCGTCGCGAAGGACGAGTCGCGCGGCTCGTGACGTCACGGCGAACCCGTTAGCCTGGTGTCAGCGATACGGCGGTGACACTCAGTCCCATGGGGACTGACACGCCGTGTCGCTGACAGGCGGAACGGTTCGAAGGGGAACGGCATGGAGATCTCGGGCGCAGCAGCCCTCGTCACCGGCGGCGCGAGCGGGCTCGGCCTCGCCACCGCCGACAGACTCGCCCGCGCGGGTGCCGTCGTGACCATCGTCGATCTGCCCTCATCGCCTGGAGCCGAGGCCGCGGCCGGCTTCGGTGGGGCCTTCGCCCCTGCCGATGTCACCGACCCCGAGCAGGTCGCCGCCGCGGTCGCCACGGCGGCGAGCACAGGACCGCTGCGCATCGTCGTGAACTGCGCCGGGATCGCCCCGCCGGCCAAGGTGCTCGACCGTGACGGCCGGCCCACGCCCCTGGCCGACTTCGAACGCCTCATCCGGGTGAACCTCATCGGCACGTACAACGTGATCGCCCAGGGCTCCGCGGCCATCGCCCGCACCGAGCCCACCGCGTCCGGAGACCGGGGCGTCATCGTCAACACCGCCAGCGTCGCCGCCTTCGACGGGCAGATCGGTCAGCCGGCGTATGCGGCTAGCAAGGGAGGCGTGCACGCCATGACCCTTCCGATCGCGCGCGAACTGGCCCGCCACGCCATCCGGGTCGTCACGATCGCCCCCGGCATCATGGAG
Source organism: Microbacterium sp. SLBN-154 (assembly GCF_006715565.1). Lineage (NCBI taxonomy): Bacteria > Bacillati > Actinomycetota > Actinomycetes > Micrococcales > Microbacteriaceae > Microbacterium > Microbacterium sp. SLBN-154. Next base: position 3,510,816 of record NZ_VFNL01000001.1, on the reverse strand, counting down.
ACCCCGATGCTGAAGGGCCTGCCGCAGGCGGCTCAGGACTCGCTCGGCGAACAGGTGCCCTATCCCGCGCGCCTTGGAAGGCCCGACGAGTACGCCTCCCTGGTGCAGCAGATCGTCGAGAACGGCTACCTCAACGGCGAGACGATCCGCCTCGACGGCGCGATCCGGATGGCTCCCCGATGACCGGCGTCGTCGAGGACAGCATCCTCCTCGCCGTCGCGGACGACGGCCTCGCCCGGGTCACCTTCAACCGCCCGGCGCGGTTGAACGCGATGGACTTCGCGATGGCCGAACGCTGGCGCGAGATCGCCCACCGGGTGGCCGACGACCCCGCGATCGGAGCGGTGATCCTGGATGCCGCGGGGCCCGCCTTCTGCGCGGGCGGCGACGTGGTGGCGATGTCGACCAGCGGGGCTTCCGGTGACGACGTCACCGCCAGCGCCCACGTGATTCACGACGGCATCCGCACCCTTGCTCTGTCGGACACACCCATCGTCGCCGCCGTGCAGGGCGCCGTGGCCGGCGGGGGCCTCGGGCTCATGCTCACCGCCGACTACATCGTGGCCACCGACGCGGCGCGCTTCGTCAGCCGCTACGCCAACATCGGGCTCACCCCCGACCTCGGGGTGACGACGCTGCTGCCGGCGGCGGTCGGCCAACGGCGTGCCCTGCAGCTGCTGCTCCAGGACCGCACGCTCACTGCGGAGGAGGCACTCGATTGGGGTCTCGTCGCCGAGGTCGTGCCCGCCGCCGAGCTGGCCGCCCGGGCCGAGGCGATCGCCCGCACCTGGATCGACGGCGCGACCGCAGCCTTCGGGCAGGCCAAGCGCCTGGTCCGGCAGGGGGCGGATCGCCCCTTCGAGGCGAACCTCGACGACGAGGCCGCCACGATCGGCGCCCGGTTCGCCACCGACGAGGCGCGCACCCGCGTCGCGGCCTTCGCCGCAGCATCCCGTTCACGATCCCGCTCGGAGGAGACCCGATGACCCTCGCCGGAAAGACCATCCTCATCTCGGGCGGCAGCCGCGGGATCGGCCTCGCGATCGCGCTGCGCGCGGCGCGCGACGGCGCGAACATCGCGCTGCTGGCCAAGACCGACACCCCGCACCCGAAGCTCGAGGGCACCGTGCACACCGCGGCGGCCGCGATCGAAGAGGCCGGCGGGCGGGCTTTGCCGATCGTCGGCGACGTGCGTAACGACGATGACATCACCGAGGCGGTGCTGAAGACCCAGGGCGAGTTCGACGGCATCGACATCGTGATCAACAACGCCAGCGTGATCGACCTGTCGCCCTCGCTCGACCTCGCGGCGAAGAAGTACGACCTCATGCAGGACGTCAACGTCCGTGGCACCTTCATGCTCTCGCGGGCGGCGGTGCCGATTCTGCGCGAGGCGGCCAACCCCCACATCCTGTCGCTCTCGCCGCCGTTGAACCTCAGCCCGCGCTGGCTCGGCGCGCACACCGGCTACACGCTGGCGAAGTACGGCATGACGATGGCGACCCTCGGCTTCGCCGCGGAGTTCGCCGAGGCGGGGATCGCGGCGAACACGCTGTGGCCGCGTACCACGATCGCCACGGCCGCGGTGCAGTTCGCCCTCGGGGGAGACCGGATGATGCGGGCCAGCCGCACGCCCGAGATCTACGCCGACGCCGCGTACGAGGTGCTGACGAAGCCGTCGCGGGACTACACCGGACAGACGCTCATCGTCGAAGACGTGCTCGAAGCCGCCGGTGTGACCGACTTCTCGCGCTACGCGGCGGTGCCGGGAACTCCCGACTACGAGCTCTTCCCCGACATCTTCCTCGACTGACGCGTCGCTGCGACGATCTCGTCGGCGGCGCGCTCTCCCGAGCGCACGGCGCCCTCCATGTAACCCGACCACTCGGTCGCCGTCTCGGTGCCGGCCCAGTGCACGTGGCCTCGCGGATGGAAGGACACCGGTGGGACCGACGAGCCGGGCGACGGAATCGAGCTGTAGCCGCCGCGGATCCACGGGTCGTCGGTCCAGTCCTTCCCCACGACATCGAGGGGGCGCAACGTCTCGTCGCCGAGCACGGGGACGAGTGCCTCGAGAACGCGGCGGTGGCGGACCGCATCGGAGAGCCCGCGGAGGTGATCGGCATCCCGTCCGGCGGCGATGAGACAGAGGCGCCCTCCGCCGCTCGGCGGGGAGATGTCGGTGGCCAAGCCGGCCGGCCCGTGGGGGAGGAGGACCGTGCCGGACAGGCCGCGATCTCGCCAGAAGGGCCGCTCATAGTGCGCGATCACCTTCACGATGCGCCCGCGCCGCTGCGAGGCGAGCCAACGAGCCAGGTCGGGATCCGGCGGAGGCGACAGGGCGATGTCGCGGCCGAGGGAGGGGGGAACGGCGACGAGCGCTCGGCGCGCGCGGACGGCACCGGTCGCCGCTTCGACGACCACCCCCGTCGCGGTGTCGTCGATCCGATGCACCGGAGAATGGAGCCGCACGTCGAGGCCGGCGGCCATGCGCGCCACGAGGGTACCGGCGCCTTCGAGGATGAGATCCTGCTGCGCGCCTCCGTCGAAGCCGAGCACCGACCCCAGTCCGCCTGATGACGCCACACTCTCGATCAGCACGAGAAGTGAGATCTCGGAGGGCTCGACGCAGAACACCTCCCGGAGCGCAGCCGCCGCCAGGTCACGGGCGCCGCGGTGGGGGATCCGCGTCGCGATCCACTCGGCGACGGTCCGCTGATCGAGGGCGTCGATCAGCGCGCGCCGGGGAGCGGTCGAGAGTCGCCGCCGCCAGTTCGCCAGGTCGAGGACGGCTGGCATCATCGCCAGGCCGCCGACGATCAGTGAGGCATCCGGCACCGGTCCGAAACGTCGCGTGCGACCGTGCCCGTCGATGACGACGGCGCGGCCGCTGGTGAAGGACGGATAGTCCGTGAGGCCGCGCTCCCGCAGGAGTGCGTTCATCCGGGTCTGCGACGGACCGATCCACTGCCCGCCGAGGTCGACCGTTCCGCCTGCGAGCTGCGTCGTCTGCGCGCGTCCACCGACGCGGCCCGACGCTTCGAGCACGACCACTCGATGACCTCGATCGTGAAGTCGCCGGGCGGCGCTGATTCCGGCGAAGCCGGCGCCCACAACCGCGACATCCCACATGCCAACCCCTTTCGCAGGTTATACAACAAGCGTTGTAAAACAAGCGTTGCACGAAAATGAGCCGACGTGCAAGAGTGACGTATGCCGAAAGTCGTCGACGCAGCGACCCGTCGCCGGGAGATTCATTCCGCGGCCTGCGCGCTCGCCGTGGAGGCGGGTTTCGCCGGCGTGACCATCCGCGCCGTCGCCGCACGGATGGGGGCGTCGACGAGCGTCGTCACGCACTATTTCCCCAGTCGCGAAGAGCTGGTCTCTTCCGCCCTCGATCAAGCCCTCGATCGTTTCTGGCAGGGCCTTCCCACCGCCCCACCCCCCACCGGGGGACCGATGGGAATCCAGGCCTTCGTGGAGCACGCCGTGTTCTCCTCTGCGCCGGAACTGCGCGACGTGTGGATGCGTGCTGTCGTCGATGCGCCGGGCGACCCCGTCGTCCGTGCCTCGCTCGACCGCTTCGACCGCCGGTGGGACGCCACGGTGTCGACCCTCGTCGATGCATTAGCCCTCGACGAGGCCGCCACCCGGTTGCTCATCGATCAACTCGACATCATCGTGTCCGGTGCGGTGACGACCGGCGTCGAAGGCGTCCCCGACGCCGACCGTCGCGCGGCGGTGTCGTCGCTGCTCGCCCATCTGCTCGCGCGGGGGTCGGGGTGAACCCGTGTCGTTCTCAGACGAGGGGTTTGCGGAGGAACACCTGGTCGCTGCCGTCACCTGGCACCCGCTGCGTCTCGCGGTAGCCCTCGCGCTCGTAGAGGCGGAGGTTCGCCTCGCTCAGCGACCCCGTGAAGAGCTCCGACTCGGTCGCGCCGGCCGCGCGGCCCCGCTCCTCGAGAGCCTCGAGGAGGCGCGAGCCGACGCCCTCGCCCTGCACGTCGGGGGCGATGGAGATCCGCCCGATGAGGAGCAGCCCGTCATCCACGCGTGCGCGGGCGGCGCCGACCATCCGGTGACCCTGGTGCGCGACGCAGCCGAGATTCTCGGCGAGCTCATGCTCGACCTCTTCGAGGGTCTGCGTGAACGGCGGCATCTCGACGCTCCCGTAGATGAGCGCTTCCGACACGAACGCCGCGCGCTGGAGCGTCAGCACCTCGCCGGCGTCGGAGGGACGGATGTCGCGGATCTGCAGCTCACTCACGCTCCCACGCTAGCCCGGGCAGGCTCGCACCCCGCTCAGGCTTGACGCGGTCGCGCGCGCGCCTCGCATTCGCTCGGCGAGTTCATCGGCGATCCTCGGCATCCGCTTCGCGGCGTCGGCCCCTCGACCCCGGGACCCGCGTCTCCCGGCCGCGGCCCTCGTGTCCTCGCCGCGACCCGTGCCCACCCGCCGCGACCCGTCCTTCCCCGCCGCGACCCGTGCCCACCCGCCGCGACCCGTCAGAAAATGCGGCCCAACGCGGGTCGAAGCGACGTTTCTTGACGGATCGGCGCGGCGGAGGGATGCCGCGCCTCCGCGCCTCCGCGCCGCGACCCGCGCCTCCGCGCCGCGACCCGTCAGAGAATGCGGCCCGACGCTGCGGGAAGCGACACTTCTTGACGGGTCGCGCAGAATCCGGGTCGCGCGGCGCGCGCCGCGGGCAGTCAGGCGGCGACGAGCCCGTGGCGCACGAAAGCCTTCCAGACGCCGTCGTCGTCGACGCCCGACGTGACCTCGTCTGCGACGTCCTTGACCTGAGCGGGGGCGTTGCCCATGGCGATGCCGAGCCCGCAGACCTGCAGCATCTCGAGGTCGTTGACGCTGTCGCCGATGCCGATCGCATCGGCGAGGGTGAGCCCGACACGGCCGACGTGGTCGACGATCGCCGCGCCCTTGGTCATTCCCGCCAGGCTCACCTCGCCCCCCGACTCGCCAAGATAGGGGATCGTGCCCGTGATGACGTGGAACCCCTCGCCGAGCCCGTCGCGCACCCGCGCGAAGGCCCCCGGGTCGCTGCCGAAGAACGTCGCCTTGGCCACGGGCTCGCCCGCCGGGCGGGGGCGGGGAGCCATCCGCGCGGCGAGCTTCTCCATGTCGGCGGTCGCGGCGGCGTCACGGCCTTGCGCGATGTCGCCCTCGAAGAGCGGCCGCACGCGGGCGAGGAGACCGGGGCTCGCCCAGATGTCGTCGTAGCCCTGCAAGATGAACTCGATGTCGGCCGAGTCGAAGAACGACCGCACCCTCGCGACATCCGCTTCGGGCATGGTGTAGCTGGCCACCAGCTCATCGCCCTGCTCGACGAACCCGCCGCCGGCGGTGATCGCGCCGTCGAAGCCGATCCGCAGAACGCTGTCGGGGATCTCGCGGCGCCCGCGCCCGGTGCACACATAGACGAGGTGCCCCGCTGCGCGGGCGCCGCGGACCGCCGCGATCGCCGACTCCGCCAGTTGTTGATGGTGGTCGACCAGAGTGCCGTCGACGTCGAGGAAGGCGATGCGGCGGGATGTCACCATCTCAGCGTGTCAGATCCTTCGTCGCCGCCCGGGCGGTCAGGGTCGCACCGTTCGTGCGGATCACGTCGCGATACCAGTCGAACGACTTCTTCCGGTAGCGCTCGAGGGTGCCCGAACCGTCGTCGTTGCGGTCGACGTAGATGAACCCGTAGCGCTTGCTCAACTGCGCGGTCGAGGCGCTGACGATGTCGATGCACCCCCAGGTGGTGTATCCGAGCACCTCGACGCCGTCGGCGATCGCCTCGCCCACCTGCACGAGGTGGTCGTTCAGGTAGGCGATGCGGTAGTCGTCCATCACGGTCTTGCGGCCGTCGACCTCGACCAGCTGATCCTTCGCGCCCAGTCCGTTCTCGACGATGAACAGCGGCTTTTGCCAGCGGTCCCAGAACTGGTTGAGCACGAGCCGCAGCCCGATCGGGTCGATCTGCCAGCCCCATTCGCTCGCCGGGAGGGTGGGGTTGGGCACGCCCCCCATGATGTTGCCTTCGCCCGCGGCTTTCTTCGCGGGGTCGGCGGTCTCGGCGATCGACATGTAGTAGCTGAACGAGACGAAGTCGACGGTGTTCTCGAGGTCGACACGGTCTTCGTCGGTGATCTGCAGCTCGATGCCCTTCTCGCGGAGGGTCCGCAGGAAGTAGCCGGGGTAGGCGCCTCGCGTGTGGACGTCGCCGTAGACGAGGTTGGCGTGATCGGCGGTCATCACCGCCAGTGCGTCCTCGGGGGACGGCGAGAGCGGGTAGACGGGCATAGACAGCACCATGCAGCCGACCTGCGCGCCCGGCGCGACCTCCCGGGCGATCCGGGTGGCACGGGCGGACGCGACGAGCTCGTGGTGCATCGCCTGGTAGAGCTGCTGGTCGCTGAGCTCCTCCTTCGGGGTCGCGATCCCACCCGACATGAAGGGTGCGTGAAGCAGCGAGTTGATCTCGTTGAACGTCAACCAGTACTTCACCCGCGATCCGTACCGCTCGAACAGCGTCCGCGCGTAGCGCTCATAGAACCCGATGAGCCGGCGGTCGGTCCACCCGTCGTAGGTCTCGGCGAGGTGGAGCGGCGTCTCGTAGTGCGAGATCGTCACGAGCGGCTCGATGCGGTGCCTCTCGAGCTCGTCGAGGATCCGGTCGTAGAACGCCAGGCCTTCTTCGTTCGGCTCGGCATCGTCGCCGTTCGGGAAGATGCGGCTCCACGCGATCGAGAACCGGTAGACCTTGAAGCCCATCTCGGCGAACAGTGTGATGTCTTCGGCGTAGCGGTGGTAGTGGTCGATCGCCACGAGCTTGAGGTTGTCGGGCGTCGGGGCCTCGGTGCGCGGACCCACGATGCCCATCGGCATCACGTCCTGCACCGAGAGGCCCTTGCCGCCCTGGTCGTATGCGCCTTCGATCTGGTTGGCGGCGGTGGCGCCGCCCCAGAGGAAGTTGTCGGGGAAGGTCAGCGGAAGGGAGACGTTGCTCATCAGCATCCTCATCGAACGGATGCCGCGGCCGACTCGATCGCACGGGCGACGAACAGCGCGTCACCGTGAGCGATCGGGCCCGATGCGGCATCGGTGATCTCGGGGTACAGGTCGCCGTTGGTGACGACGACGGGGGTGGTCAGGTCGTAGCCGGCAGCGGCGATGGCGTCGAGGTCGAACTCGATCAGGAGATCACCCGCCGACACCTCCTGGCCCGACGCGACCTTGACGTGGAAGTGCTCGCCCTTCAGTCGCACGGTGTCGATGCCGATGTGGATGAGCACCTCCGCGCCGTCCTTCGATCGCAGCCCGATGGCGTGACCGGTCGGGAAGAGAGCGGCCACCGTGGCATCGAACGGTGCGTACAGGACGCCAGACCGGGGGAGGATCGCCACCCCGTCACCGAGGCTGCCGTCCGCGAACGCGGCGTCGGGGGTCTCGGACAGTGCGACGACGGTGCCGTCGAGAGGGCTGCGGACCGCGAGGTCGGTGTCGGCCGTCGCCGGAGACGCCGGTTCGTCCTCGGTCGACTCCTTGAAGCCGACGATCACGACGAGCACGAAGGGGATGACGATCGCGGCCACGAGGCCGACGATCATCAGCAGCGTGCTGCCGTTGCCGATCAGCGCCGGGATGGCAAGGGCCGAGGGGACCACGAAAGCGGTGGCGAACACTCCGCCGGCGGCCAGGATCGCCCCGCCGACGACACCGCCGACGATGCCGAACGCGAAGGGGCGCTTCAGCGGCAGGTTGATGCCGTAGATGGCGGGCTCGGTGATGCCGGCGAGGAAGCCCGAGAGGGTCGCGGGCGCCGCGAGCGAGCGACGGGTCTTGTTGCGGGTGCGCACCCACACCCCGGCCACAGCGCCGGCCTGTGCGAGCACGGCGGCGAAGACGGGGGCGACGAGGAGGATCTGGCCGGTCGTCTGGTACTCGACGGTGAACAGCGGCACGAGACCCCAGTGCAGACCGAAGATGACGAACACCTGCCAGAGGCCGCCCATGAGCGCCCCGCCGAGCCACGGCACGGTGGTGAAGACGAAGCCGATCCCTCCGGCGATCCAGCCGCTGACCAGGGCCGAGAGCGGTCCGATCACGACGAAGACGAGCGGGACGGCGAGCAGCACGATGATCATCGGCGTGACGAACCGGCGCACGGCCGCGGGCAGCCTGGCGTACAGGAGGCGCTCGGCGTGGCTCTGCAGCCACACCACGATGATGATCGGGATGACGCTGGAGACGTAGTTGGCCATGGTGAACGGGATGCCGAAGAACGTGAGCCCCTCCACGCCCACGAGGGCGGTCGCCGCGGGATACAGCAGCGCCGCGGCGATCGCGAACGAGGTGAACTCGCTCGCCTTGAAGTAGCGCGCCGCAGTGAAGGCGAGGGCCAGCGGCAGGAAGTTGATGAACGCGTCGGAGAGGGAGTTCAGCACGACGTAGGTCGAGGTCGTGGTGTCGATCCAGCCGAAGGTGACGGCTGCGGCGAGGAACGCCTTCAGAAGGCCGGTGCCGGCGAGCGCCCAGAGCACGGGGGTGAAGATCGCCGAGATCATCGAGATGAAGCGATTGAAGAGGTTTCCCTTCGGTGCCTCCGCACCGTCACCGGCGCCGCCGGCTCCCGCGCCGATCTTCGAGATCGCACCGATGGCGGCGTACACCTCGGGCACGTCGTTGCCGATGACCACCTGATACTGGCCTCCCGCCTGAGCGGTGGTGATCACGCCCGGCGTGGCACGCAGCTTCTGCGCGTCGGCCTTCGCGTCATCCTTCAGCACGAAACGCAGTCGCGTGGCGCAATGCACCAGTGACTGGACGTTGTCTTCTCCGCCGACCCCGGCGAGTACCCCCGCCGCGGTTTTCGCGTAATCCGCCATTGCGATCCGCTTCTTTCTCGCCGCCTCTGCGCGACGCTTGCTCTTCTCGCGCGGCCGTCGCTCCGGCATCCGGACAAAAAAAAGACCTGAACTCAGGTCATCGTCGAAAACGACGATGCGAGTTCAGGTTTTGCCCGCTGACGCGGTAACAATCCAGTCGCGGCAGGAGATCACTCCTGCGGAAGGGAACCTACCACAGGTGGGTCGGGTGCCGCCATCGCGGCCGCCAGGCGTTCGACGTGGACGATCAGGTAGAGCAGCTCCTCATCGGTGAGGGCCGAGCCGGTCGCCGCGAGCACGTAGGCCTTGACGTCCTGGGCGATGGCGTACGAGCGGGGGTAGCTGCGCGCAGCGAATTCGAAGAACGAGGTGTCGCCGCTGGCGAGCATCGCCCGGTTGACCAGACGCTGCAGCAGGAACTGCACGTGGAGGATGAATCGGGCGTAGTTGGCGTCGTCGATGTCGAGCGTGACCCCGAGGCCGCGTTCGACGGTGGCGACGACGTGCTGCACGCGGCGGAAGAGCAGGGCGGCGGTGCCGTTCGGCTCGTCGCGCGTGGCGTTGAGGAGGTGCATCGTGAGGAACACCGCCTCTTCGGCGGGGAGCTCGCGACCGAGCGAGGTCGCGATGGCGTCGGCCATCGCCTGGGCGGCGCCGAACTCGTCGGGGTGGAGGATCCGCAGCTCGGGCATCGACGTCGAGGGGATGCGCACCCCGGCGTCGAGACGCTCGAGGACGAACTGCACGTGGTCGATCACGGCGAGGGGGAGCCGGCGCCCGAGGTCGCGCCCGAGGCGGCGCTCGGCCACCTCGACCCCGCGCATGACCGACTCCACGACCTCGTAGGGTGCGTCGCGCAGCAGCTGCTGTGCCTGCGCAGAGTCGCTCGTCGCATCGAGAACGAACGTCTTCTCCACCTTCGCGGGGTCGATCGGCGCCTCGGGCTTGAGACCGAAACCGATGCCCCGGCCCATCAGCACGCGCTCGCGCCCGGCCGCGTCGACGGTGATGACGACGTTGTTGTTGAGCACCTTCCGGGCGACGACGGTCGAGTCGCGCGCGGCATCGTGCCCTGCGGGGGCGGGCATGCGTGCATTCTAGGGCGGTCGGGTGCCGGACCGGCGGCCGGGTCGCGACCTTCGATGGCTGACGCGGACTCTGAGACCGGCCCCGCAACGCCCTATCGCATCATCGACGCTGACCGAACGCAGCGTCGCACTGACGGTGCCTATCCGGGCGCTGGGGTCGTACCGTTCTATGTACACGTAAACGGAAGGACGACTACGACGCCCTCACCGAACCGCGTACCTCCTACGCAATCCTGCAAACGCCGAGAGGCTGCTCGAGGCCGTCGAGCGCGCCCGTCGCGGCGAGTTCGAGCAGTACGATCTCCTCGACGCGTGACCCGAGCACTCGCGTTCGACTCGAACGGGTGGGAAGACTTCGTCTCCTGGCAGACGCAGGATCGCAGAACACTGAAGCGGATCAACTTGCTCGTTGCGGATGTCCTCCGCGACCGGTTCCAAGGCATTGGCAAGCCCGAACCGTTGCGCCATGTCCTGTCGGGCGCATGGTCGCGACGCATCGATGAGAAGAACCGCCTCGTCTACTACGTCACCGACGAACACATCGTGATCCTGCAAGCGCGAGACCACTACTGACGCGACGGAAGCTCACTGCTCGGACGCCCTCAATCACGATGTTTCTCGTATCCCTTGCCTTGCGCTGGTTCCCTGTCGCACTCGGGATCCCTCTACGGGTGGAACCTGGGTCGGTCAGGGCCTGTATTCGGCCCTACTGTCCGCCGTTGGTGCATCGGGAGGGAGCGGCGGGGCGCCGCCTGGCACGGAAGCGTTCAGCGCTGCGCCCAGGAACATCACAAACCTCACCAGCGCCTTGCCCACCGAGCGGATGACGAGCCAGATCGTCTGAACCCCACTGCGATCGCTCATCTGCTCATGATCTCCCGCGCGGTCGTCGATGCACAGCACCGCCGCCCCCCAAACCGTTCCGACGGGCAGCGGCCGTCAGGGGATCGTGGCGGATCGTCCATTGCTGAGCCAGGTGTCGATGCCGTCGCAACTGGCCGTCGTTACCGACAGGAGTGTCAGAGTGATCTCGTCCTCATGGTCTTGGATCCACTCACCGCTGAGCTCGTTGCATCCGTCGGTGCCGACGAGTGTGCCATCCGGGAGGAATTCCAGGTACGGTGCCTCGTCGGCGTTCGTTCCCCATTCACCGACGGGGCTTGGTGGTGGCGGTGCCGCGGGAAGGCCACCCTGCGCGATTCGATCGTTCCGTTCGTGCATCGGTGCAAGCCCCGTCTGGAACAGAACACTCGTGATCGTCGCTGACGCCAGCACCAGCACCACGGCGATGAGCCCAGCCCAGAACGTCGGCTTGCCGAGAAGTCGGAGCGCGATCGCGGCGCCTCCTGCCGCGGCGAGCGACACTCCCACTTCCCATGGGTACGCGGCACGCGCGGCGAAAATGAGATCCAGATCGCAGACACCCTCACAGCCGACCGTGCTGAACTGCTCAAAGATCTGCAGCAGGTGCACAAGCGCGAGAATGACCGGGATCGACAGCCACAGGCTGACCTCGAGCCCGCGTCGTTGCTGAATCGCCCCGCGTGAGAGAAGTGCAGCCGGCTGCTGATTCCCCTCATGGCGCATGCGGCCGACGGTAACACCGCAGCGGACTACCTTAGAACGGCGAGTACGGCCCACGCTCAGGGATCGACTTACGATCGGTGACTGCGGAACTCGCGTTTCACGTCGGCGAATGCCTGTACCTCGTCCTGTAGGCGATCTGCCAGCCACTCTCCGTCCCGAAGCCACTTCTGCAGGTTGGTGTCGGTGTCCCACCCCTTGAACGGGTCGGCGTGCTCCTCGAAGAATGTTTGCCAGCCCGTCAGGTCGGCCGCAAGCTGTTGACTCAGCCTGTATGTCTTGGGCGTGGTCGTGTACCCGAAGTCCCAGTACCGTCCGAGTGGCGCTCGGTCGACCGGTCGCTTAGCGTCAATGGAGGGTGTCGGGTCTGTGTCGAGTCAGGGCGTCCTCTGATCAAGGGAGATAGATGACCTTTCGTGTACGCCACCTCGCTGTTGGGATCCTCGTCTCAATCGGTCTGTGTGGATGTTCTGCGGCGACCGAAACGAATCAGACGACGGAGCCCGCGGGCGGGGTGATCGAGTCAGGAGTTTCGGAGTTGTGTGCCGAGGTGGACGAGTCACAGTCCACCGAAATTGGTGACGAGTGGGTCATCTCTCCCTCAGCCTTCGAGCGCGCCGCTGTCGATGATGCTGTGGTCAACGATGGGACTCAACCAAACGCTATTGACGTGACCTTCTCGCCCGAAGGGGCGAGCGTCCTCAACGCTTTGGCTGACTAAGCCGCGCAGTCGGGTGCGGAAGCCGCCTAGTTTTCAAGGTCGGCGACGAGGCGCTTGCGGCTGTCGCGGTGATGGAACCGCTGGACGGCGACCAGGTCACGATCGCCCTGTCGCCGGACGACGACCCGCAAGGGATCGTCGACTTGATTCACAGCAACTAACCCCTGCCGCGCATGAAGCACCCAGCCGTGTCAAAGCCGCGCCAAGGCCGACACAATCAGGCCGGTCACACCCAAGGCGATTCCAGCGAGTCCGCTGAGGACGGCAATGGTCGGCCACAGCGGAACAATCGAGAGCGTCGTTTCGCCGGTGGAGGTCGCGACGTAGGAGCACTGTGCGCCAAGCGGCAGCAGGGAGATTGTCTCGCCCGTCGCGGCGATGCCCTCTTGGTACTTCGCCACGAACTCAGCTGGCGGCGTGATGTTATGTAGGCATGCTGTGGCGTCTCTGCCCGCCAACGGCATGAGCGCTGCGGCGACACCGAGGACGATGAGAGCGGCACCGAAAAGCACAGCAAAGACCGAAGCGTTGACCTGCCAGGTCCTGGCATGCTGCCGGGAGCGACCATCCATCACAGAAGTATGGCGCCAACGCCCGAACTGCGTCGCTCATCGAAGACGTGCGCGGAGGATCCGTCAGCGGACAGGCGTCTGTTTGCCGGCGTCCGCGCCGTGAAGAGCTTCGAACGTGATGCGTTGTCGACGGGCCCGGACGAGGCGCACTATTCCGAAGGTCGCGAGCGCCGCGAAAGCCAAAAGCGGGACAAAACTGACGAACTGCGCGCCGACGACCCCGGAGAGGATTCCCGCAACGGCACCTAACCCACCGATAACGAGCATCCACAGCCCTCTGACCCGCATGCGATCGATGGCCATGCGTTCTTGAATGAGTGAAGCCAACGATGCGCCCTTCTGCCGGTCGCTCCAGCTTCGCCCACTCTTGGCCCTTTCAAGAGTGGCTTTGGCGCCCAAGAGACCGCAAGCCGATCGGCCTGCGTGATAGCAGAAGTGATGCGCGGGAGGCACCCGATGTACATGACAACGCTATAGATGTACACTTGCGGTATGTCTAGTGTCAGCGTCGCAGACGCCCGCAGCCATCTGTCGGACGTGATTGCTCGTTCCCAGAAGGAAGCGGTCTTCATCGAACGGCGCGGTCAGCGCGCGGCAGTGGTGGTGAGCCCGGAGCAGTATGAGCGCATGCTCGAGGCTCTCGAGGACGCCGAGGACGCGGCTGCCTTCGATGACGCGATGGCTGAAGAAGGCGAGAACATCCCCTGGAACCAGGTCAAGAAGGACCTGGGCTGGGAGTGAGCTACCGGATCGAAATCCGAGCGGCAGCTCTTCGAGCGCTCAAGCGCATCGATCACCAGGACCGCGACCGCATCCGCGGCGCGATCGCGCTGCTCGGTCAGGATCCGCGGCCGCCCGGAGCCAAGGCGCTACAGGGCCGAGATGGTCTCAGGGTGCGCGTCGGAAACTATCGCATCATCTACACCGTCCAGGAAGACATCCTCGTGGTGGTCGTCGTCACCCTTGGACACCGCCGCGACATCTACGACCGCTGACTCGTATCCCTTCCCTTGCGCGGCACCCTTGTCGCGCAAGGGATCCCGCAGCAGGCGCCCGAACCACCGCATCTGCTTTGGGGTTGGCCCGAGTATCGGTCAAGCTGAAGCGAACCGACGAAGGGCGCGTTTCGTGGCTTCACTCATTCAGCAACGCATGGCCATCGATCGAATGCGAGTGGAAGGGCTCTGGATGCTTGTCGTTGGTGGGCTAGGTGCGGCAGCGGGAATCCTCTCCTGGGTCGCTGGCATGCTGCAGTCCTTCAACTTCGCCCCACTCGCGGCCTTCGCGGTTCTCGCAACATTCGGAATAGTCCGCCTCGTCCGGGCCCGTCGCGAACGCATCACCTTCGAGGCGCAGCATGGCGAAGCCGCAGGGAAACAGACGCCGGTCCGTTGATCGGTTATCGCTCAGAGCGTTGCTCTGTGTGGAGCTTTGAAGGACCGGAACGGAGGGCGCGTCGCGCGTCATCTGTCGCGGAGTAGCGTTCCCGCGACTTGGCTTCTCCGGAGGACTCGACCGCGAAGGTGCCGCGACGAAGCGCGCCCCTGCTCGCACATCTTCGAGCGCGAGCTGTCTCGTATCTCTTGGCTTGCGCTACGCCCCTGTCGCAGTCGGAGTGCATCACCGATCGCTGTCTTGTCGCAGTGTTCTCTCACCGCCAGCGTTGTCAGGTCCGCTCGCCCGCCTGTTCACGCCGCCGGGGATATAGGGCCACCGGGGCGAGCCCTGTTCTAGACGCCGTCCAGTAAGCAGCATCCAGATTCCGATGCCGACAAGTATTCCGCCGAGAGTCGGTGGCACCAGGAGAATTCGCGCGTCGGTCTCACCGGGTGGCGACTCCCACACGGCCAGCCAGATCCACACGGTGACCGCGAAGCATGCCAACCCCGCAGCGATCCAGAGACACCCGATTGCTTGAGCTGCCCGCCGCTTACGCACCATCCGTGCATACCGCGTGACCCAAAGGCTAGCAACGGCTTGATCCTGAACCACCGTTGCCTCCGACCGCCCGTTCCCCGTCGCGCCATGCTCTGCGCGGGTCGAAGCGCCCGCTGCACGATCGGCTTGAGGTCTATCTACCCGGTCTAGTTGCCGCCGATTTGGACTATACCGATCTGGGTGGTTCCGTCGGCTTCGTAGACGGGGATGCGGTGGACGGTGTCGGCGTTTTCTTGTTGCCATCGGAGGGCGTCTTGGGGTGAGGTGAACGATTCGGCGGCGTTGGTGCCGTTCGCGTCGTGAAGGTCGGTGCGCCAGACGTATCCGGGCTTGTTATCGGTGGTGATGACGGCTATTAGGTCGGGTTCGCCGTTGTCGTTGATGGCGCCATAGGTGTACCCGTCGACGTTGACCGCCCAGTCGGTGGTTTCCGCAGAGGCCCATGCGGCGGTCATTGACCATACGGCGTCTGGGCTGGTGGCGATGCCGACCTGGTTGCCGATAACTGCGTCAGCGGGAATGAGGTAGGTGGTCGGTCGGGCGGTGTCCAGCGCGGTGGTGCAGGTGACAGCGGCGCCGTCATCGAAGGTGAACGTCCCGGGGGTAAGGCAGGTCAATGACACGGCGACCCCGGTGGCATCCGCCGGTCGTTGGCCAAGTTCCAGCGCGGCGGGACCCGTGAAGGTCCCAGTGGTGGTTTCGGCCAGCTCGGTGATCTCTGTTCCGCCGGGGAAGGGAAGGAGGCCGGTTGCAGCGGCTGCAGCAGTTCCGCCCAGGACGAGCGTCAGCGTGATTCCGCCGGCAAGAAGAGCGCGACGTCGTTGCGGGCGCGTTGAGGTGTTGACGTGGTCGATGAGTCGGGCGCGGAACGCGGTGGCGAACTCGGCGCTCATCTGAGTGGTGTTCATGTCGCCTCCTTCGAGAGGTAGCCCACGAGGGTGTGGTGACCCAAGTGCTGCCGCAGCTTGGTCCGGATTCGATGCACGCGGGTGCGCGCCGCGGCCGGGGACACCCCAACCGCGGCGGCGGCGTCCGTGATCGAGTAGTCCTCCACGGCGACCAGTGCGAACAGTTCCGCTTCCGCGCTGCTCAGAGTCGCCAGCGCGGCGGCGAGGTCACCGTCTGCCGCAAGCCCGTCTAGGGCGGTGTCCTCTGCCGAAGGCACGGGCGTACCGTGGGGCAGCGTGACGAGGAAGTCTCGGTAACGACGCTTCGCGCGGCTGAGGTTCAGGCAGACGTTCGTGGTCGTAACCAGCAGCCACGGCAACGGCGACCCTTCGACCAACCGCACCTGCCGCCGCCGACGCCACAGCTCAAGGAACGCCACCGCGGCTGCGTCCTCGGCATCGTGCGTGTCCCGAAGGATCCGGTACCCGTGACGGAACACCCGGTCACGATGCAGGTCGAAGAGCTCACCGAACGCGTCGCCCTCGCCGCCAGCGGCACGCGCCCATAGCGCCTGCTCAGTCCGCTGCGTCGCACTCATACTCTGTAGTGTCCGAATTCACCCGATTCGTAACATCCTCCACCACCGTTGAGCATCGATCGTCGAAGATCCCATGGCCTTTCCGTCCTGGGGACGAGGCTTGGTCGGCCACCGTGGGATTTTGACTCGAGCGCGAAGTCGGTTGCGGCGAGTCGCTAGAACACGGACGCCGATCGCGGCGTGGGCCATCGTTGCGGGCGGGTGGCGGCGGAATCCATACTCAATCGGTGAGCGGCGAGGGAAATGTTTACGACGCAGCTCGTCGACGAGTGGCCCTTGACACTGAGGTGAAGAGACGTGAGCGTGACGGTTGGGCGGTCCTGGAAAGGGGGCGCTTCGAGGTCACGATGATCCACGATGTTCGGCCACCGTGGTGGCAGATCCTTCTCACGCTGGTGCTGGGAGTGTTCGGCGCCGCAGCCGTTGTGTCCGCGGAGCGGTACTTGCGCATCGAGGCACT
Source organism: Microbacterium sp. SLBN-154 (assembly GCF_006715565.1). Taxonomy (NCBI): domain Bacteria; kingdom Bacillati; phylum Actinomycetota; class Actinomycetes; order Micrococcales; family Microbacteriaceae; genus Microbacterium; species Microbacterium sp. SLBN-154. Next base: position 3,494,075 of record NZ_VFNL01000001.1, on the reverse strand, counting down.
GGGCGACGGTCAGCTCCGTCGCCGGACGACTGGCGACGTCCCTCGCGGCTGGCCTCGTAAGCGGCGGTGGGAAGTTCCCGATGGAACCTTTGGAGGGTTCGTGTCTGAAGGTGATCGGGATTAGACAATGCCCCCGCTAAGTTGGCGTTTGCCCGCGGTTGAACTCCTGCCGCGACGCTTTGGATCAGTTGTGCGGCAAGCTGGCGTAGTGGAGCCGAGCCGGGATTTGTGGAAGCTGCTGAACGCTGAGGTACTACGGTTCCTCAGCGAGCTTGACCCCTACGGGCTCACCCCGGGCGCTCCGGACGGGGCTCCTGCTGACGAGTACGACTCGGAAGCGACGACGATCGCCAGCATCCTCCTGAAGGACGGAACAGTCACTGCCGAACAGCTCGATGCTGTATGGCAGAAATGGTTCGGAGAGCGACTGACCGTCGTCGTCGGCAGCAAGCAGGTCAACACGCTCATATCCGAACTGACTTCGCTCGGTCAACGGCGGCATTGAGGGGTCGGTTTTCGCGCGGAGAACCCATTGTTGAACATGGTCGTGGCCAGCCCCGCTTCATTGTCATCGAGCTTCTCGCGTGACCTGTCCGACCAGAATCCCTGCAGCAGGGGGAATGGGGCTTGCAACCGTCGTCGGACCTGGCTTGTATCCCTTGAATTCCGAGACAGTGTGGCCGTTGGCGGACCCGCCTGGGAATGCTCGCCGTCCAAACATCTTGTCGGACGGCGTCGATAGACTCGGCTCTTGACTGAGCTGGCGCTCCCGGGCGACGTGAGCGTGGCCACGGGGCTGATGGGGCATGTACGTGAGTCGCACTACCGTCCCAGCGCAACGTGAACACCGAGTTGGTCCCGCTGAACTGGCACATCGGCCAGGTGCTCGCCGAACGTGCCGACGAGGCCCATTGGGGCGCAAAGATCATTTAGCGCCTTCCCTCGGATCTTCGTGCGGAGTCTCCCGACTCCCGTGGGTCGTCAAACCGCAACCTGACGTATATGCGCTCGTTCGCCTGGGCTTGGCCGGGACCCCGCGGGATCGCGCAACAGCCCGTTGCGCCATTGCCGTGGAGGCACATCACCTTGCTACGGGACAAGCTCACCGATCCAGAACTGCGGGACTGCGCGAAGCAGGGGTGTCACCCCTGAGGAGTGACACCCCTTCGATTCATTCGGACGTCCACGTCCCGTCGATGACATCCTCAGCCAGCGACCGCTCGTCTTCTGGCAACGAGCTATCGCTCCAGTCGATCAGAATCCAGTCCGACTGGTACGCGTCGTCGAGGGTAAGAGCGAACTCGCTTGCTAGGAGTTTCGAGGAGAACCGGTAGAAGGTGGCGTCCGCTGCCGAATACCCCTCTATGCATCCCTGGACCCCGTCGCAAAGATGTGATGTCTCGTCCCGCAGCCCCTCGAACGCAGCGACCTCAACCGGGCCGCCCGCCACTCCCTCTTGGGGAACGAAAGTCTCCAGGCTCAGGTCCTGGCGAGGGTCACGAACTAGCCATGTGACGGCGATCACCGCAATGACAATTAGGACGACAACCGCGGCCGCTATCCCGCTTCCAATCCAGACGATGCGACGGGTTTGCATGCCTTACCTCCAGTTGCACAGATGCGACGCGGCGTTGTTTATCCAGTAGGGGTTGTTCGAACGGGTGCCTTCCAAATCCCAGGCGACGCCCGCCGTAAATGGTACGTAAGCCCCCAGGACATGGCAGTCGTACTGTTGGCGATATGTGGCTTTGTTGTTGGCGATTGGCGCCTTTCCTCTGAGCTCATCCCATCCGGCGCTCTTGAGAATCGCCTGCCCGGCCGCCCAGCCCGCCACACCGCCGGCAACGCCGAGTTGGATGGCCGCGCCCCACTGCGAAGGAACGGCCGAGATGTACTGAAGTGAAGCGTTCTGGTACACCTGCTGGAAGATTGCGGCCCCAAGCCAGGGGTCGGCCACGATGGGATAACTCACGTCTTTGCCGCGGTGGTCAACCACCTGCGTAAGTGTTGACCCGCTGAGTTCGTAGGTGGTTGGCACTGCACTGCCGTTGCCATCAACAGCCCACGGGGCAGCGATACCGAGGACCAGTGACCCATCCTTCGTCACCAATGCGCCTCCGTCCGGGAGGAAATCAATCGTCGCGCCTTCGGGGATGTCGAGGGAATAGGCGAACCGGTCAGGAGCATCAGGCCCTTCGATGACAGTCAGAAGTTGGAGGGAGCCATCATCCTTGACGACCGCTGACGAAGAGGTCCCGTTCACAAGATCTCTTGATGGAGGACTGTCTCGCATCCCTCGCCTTGTGATGCTGTTTCGCTCGACGATGCTTTACGCGCTGAGATCGCGGGTCCGATGACGTCGGACGGCATTCGATATCAAGATTGTCACCATTAACGGAAGCCATACGCCCACGAGCGTGAGGACCCCGACCCACACCCCGGTGGAGGAAGCCAGCATCAGCGCAGCAAACATTGTCAGGAAAAAGCCGGCAATGCGAAGCACCTTTACGGCTTTCGGCTCATCGCTTGGCGTGCTCGAGAACGGGTATGAACTCGTCGGCCGATCGTGCGCGTAGACGAGGACGGATGCGACAGAGCTGGCGGCGCCAAGGGTGACCAGCAGGACCCACATCCAAACGCTTTCCATGGATGAGATGCAATCACACTGACTCCGCCGGCCGGATGAGTCCGCCGGCCACGTGGGGGCGTTTGAAACCTTTAGTCTCAGGGGATGAGCCGGGGGAGCTTGGAGGTGGCACAGGACCTCGTGGACAGGGGTCAGTCTCGGGAGGCGATCCGGGTGCTGCGTCGGGAGGTGGAGATGGACGAAGCCCCTTATGACGTTCGGCTCATGCTGGCCGAGTTATACCGGAGCCTTGGCTGCCCTGATCAGGCGGGCCGGTGGGGAATAGTCGTCAAAGGATGGACCACGCCGATTGAGCGGGATCGTCTCGGCCGCCTGCTGGGGGCAAGCGGTCCGCCGCAGAGTTGGAGAGGGGAACTCCTCGCCCTTCCGGGCAGCATGCGCGACAACCCCGACTTGATCGAGGTGCTCGAGGTGATCGCCCCGGCGCATCGCGAACGGTTCCGTGCTCGGCTCGGTCACTATCCTCCCGAACGACCCTCGAAGTCCGTGGAGACGCTGGAGACCGTGGCTGGGTTGGGGATCCTCGTCGGAATCGTGGCGCTGTTGCTGGGAGGACTCGGTGCTTTCGTTGTGGCACCCCTCAGTTTCGAGGCGAGCAATTACTGGGTGCTGCTGCTCGGCGGGATCGCCGCCGGACTTGTTGGAGTTGGGCTGATCGCGCTGGGCGGAGCTTTCCTTCTCAAAAAGAAGTTGTGGCAGAGCGTGATCGCGATCGCTGTGGGTGTGGCAATTGTCGCGGTCGTGGCAGCGGGGTTCGCTTTGCTGCCAGCTGCATCAGGTGTCTAGGTGCTTGCCTCAAGAGCCCCCCGACTGCGCCGCTGACGGACTATGTGCATACGTTGCCTTCCTCTCCGTCATCCAACTTCTCCCATGACCTGTCCCCTGAGGACCGCACGGCGGGAGCAACGTTCGCCCACACAGCTGGGTCGCAGACTGTCTCGCATCGCTTGCCTTGCGAGACGTGTCTCAGCTTCAAAGGCGCTCGCTCCTGACGCGCGTCGTTCTCTGCGGAGGCCCACTCTCGTAACTGTGTGTCGCAACCCAGTGGAACCACTTCGAGTGCGGAACTCCCTTACGAGGCACCCAAGGCACCAGGGGCCTCGCTGAGCGCTGCGCCGGACGCTTCTCGCTCAGCTCGCGCCCGCGCGGCACGGATGCCCCCGGGTGCTTCTCACCATGCCCCCGGTACCCTGGGACGGTGACCGAGAATCCTCCTGCCCGCGGCACCGCCGGGCCCGTCCGCCAGGTGCGGCCCCGCACCGAGGGGTGGAAGCAGCAGAAGGATGCCGACGGCCGCCCGCTGCTGCAGTTCGCCAGCCCGAAGCGCGGGAAACCCCCGGTGCACCTGGCCGACCTCACCGCCGAAGAGCGCGCCGCAAAGGTGACCGAGCTCGGCCTCCCCGCGTTCCGCGCCAAGCAGCTCGAGACCCACTATTTCCGCCATTACACGAGTGACCCCGGCGAGATGACCGACCTCCCGGCATCCGTCCGCGATGACCTCGTCGCCGGCCTCCTGCCGCCGCTCCTCACCGAGGTGCGCCGCCTGCAGACCGACCGGGGCGACACGATCAAGTTCCTCTGGAAGCTCCACGACGGTGCGCTCGTGGAGTCGGTGCTCATGCGCTATCCCGGCCGCATCACGCTGTGCGTGTCGAGCCAGGCCGGATGCGGCATGAACTGCCCGTTCTGCGCCACCGGCCAGGCGGGTCTCACGCGCAACATGTCGGCGGCCGAGATCGTCGATCAGATCGTGCGGGCCAACCGCCTCATCCGCGAGGGCGGGCTCGGCAAGCCCGACCACCCCGACGAGCGCGTCACCAACATCGTCTTCATGGGCATGGGCGAGCCGCTGGCCAACTACGCGCGGGTCATGCAGGCGGTGCGCGTCATGATCGACCCGCAGCGCGGGCTCGGCATGAGCGCGCGTGGCATCACGGTGTCGACCGTCGGACTCGTGCCGGCGATCCGGAAGCTCTCGGCCGAAGAGATCCCCGTCACCTTCGCCCTGTCGCTCCACGCACCCGACGACCACCTGCGCGACGAGCTGATCCCGGTGAACTCGAAGTGGAAGGTCGATGAGGCCCTCGACGCCGCCCGCGAGTACTTCGACAAGACCGGGCGCCGCGTCTCGATCGAGTACGCCCTCATCAAGGACATGAACGATCACGCCTGGCGCGCGGATCTGCTGGCCGAGAAGCTCAACGCCCGCGGTCGCGGCTGGGTGCATGTGAACCCGATTCCGCTCAACCCCACCCCGGGGTCGGTCTGGACCGCGTCGGAGCGGAGCGTGCAGAACGAGTTCGTGCGGCGCTTGAACGCCGCGGGCATTCCGACCACCCTCCGCGACACGCGCGGCAAGGAGATCGACGGCGCCTGCGGACAGCTCGTGGCCACCGAGGCGGATGTCGCGGCGGCGGCCTCCAGCTGATCGGCGACCCGACAGATTGTCCTCGAAGGCCGCGAGATACGGCATGGTCGGAGTATGACGAGTGTTGTCGAGGTCGAAGACCTCACCAAGACCTACCGCGGCGGCTTCCAGGCGCTGAAGGGCGTGAGCTTCGACATCCGCCGCGGCGAGACCTTCGCGCTCCTCGGCCCCAACGGCGCCGGCAAGAGCACGACCATCGAGATCCTCGAGGGGTACCGCGACCGCTCGGGTGGCGAGGTGCGGGTGTTGAAGGTCGACCCGCGCCAGGGGGATCTCCGTTGGCGCTCGCGGCTGGGCATCGTGCTGCAGAGCACGGGGGAGGCGCCGTCGGCGAGCGTGAAGGAGCTGCTGTCGCACTTCGCGTCGTTCTACCCGCGGGCGCGGAAGGTCGACGAGGTCATCGAGGCGGTCGGGCTCTCCGAGAAGGCGAAGACCTCGGTGCGCAAGCTGTCCGGTGGTCAGCGTCGGCGTGTGGATGTGGCCCTCGGGATCATCGGGTCGCCCGAACTGCTCTTCCTCGATGAGCCGACCACCGGGTTCGACCCCGAAGCCCGGCGGGTGTTCTGGGAGCTCATCCGGGGGCTCCAGCGCGAGGGAACGACCATCCTGTTGACCACCCACTACCTCGATGAGGCCGCCGAGCTCTCCGAGCGCGCGGCGATCGTCGTGGGCGGCAAGCTCGCCTCGCTCGGTCCGGTCGGTGAGCTCGGCGGGGCCGAGGCGCGCATCCCGATCGTGCGGTGGCGCCAAGACGGACGAGTCCGCGAGGAGCGCACCGAGCATCCGGGACGCGTGGTCGCCGACCTGTACGACGCGCTCGGTGCCGAGCCCGAGGGGCTCGAGATCGTGCGACCGAGCCTCGAAGACGTGTATCTGTCGTTCGTGGAGGGCGAAGCGGGCGACGACGCCGCGCCCGAGCCCGGTGGCGACACCGAGACCGTCACGGAGGTGACCCGATGAGCACCACCCGCGCATCGCACAAGGTGTCGTTCGGGCCGAGCCGCACCATCCGCCTGGGCCTTCGCCGCATCGCCTTCGAGGTGCGCGCCTACTTCCGCCAGGGCGACTCGGTGTTCTTCACCTTCCTCTTCCCTGTGCTGTTCCTGTTCATCTTCGCGGTGGCCTTCAGCAGCAGCACCTTCGGGCCGCCCACCGACGAGGTCACCGCGGCCGGGTACTACCTCCCCGCCATGCTCGCCGCGGGCCTGCTGCTCTCGGGCACGCAGCTGCTGGCGATCGACATCGCCATGGAACGCAGCGACGGCACCCTCAAGCGCCTGGGGGGCATGCCCCTCTCACCGGTGTCGTACTTCATCGGCAAGCTCGGCCAGGTGCTGGTGACCGGGGTGTTCCAGGCTGCTCTGCTGCTCGTGATCGCCGCGGTGTTCTTCGGCGTCGCCCTCCCCACCGACCCCGAGCGGTGGCTGACCTTCACCTGGGTCTTCCTCCTCGGTGCCATCACCTGCGGTGTTCTGGGGATCGCCCTCAGCGCCCTCCCGCGCAGCGGCCGGAGCGCCACCGCGGTCGTCATCCCGATCGTGCTGGTGCTGCAGTTCATCTCCGGTGTCTTCATCCCGTTCGACACGCTGCCGGAGTGGCTGCAGAACTTCGCCGGGATCTTCCCGCTTAAGTGGATCGCGCAGGGGATGCGCTCGGTGTTCCTCCCCGAGGTCTTCGCCGACGCCGAACCGGGCGGATCGTGGCAGCACCAGGAGACCCTCATCGCGCTCCTCATCTGGCTGGTGGTGGGTCTGATCCTCGCCCGACTGACCTTCCGGTGGATTCGCAAGGACGGCTGAGCGTCCCGCCTGACACCGCCCGCCAGCACTGACACAATCGACCTATGCCGGCCTGGGTGATCGTAGGTCTCCTCGCGATCGTGTTCGCGCTCATCGCGACGTGGGTGGCGCGTCGCCTCCTCGACCGGCGGATCGGCGAGATCCGGGCGCTCATCCTCTCCGTGCTCGTCTTCCTCATCAGCGCGCCGGTGGCGCTGTGGATGCTGCAGCGCTCGGGCGTCCTGGACGCCGACTTCGCGTTCGCCGTCCAGGGGTTCATCGCCCTGGCGTTCCTCGCCCTGACGCTCGGGTGGATGCTCGCGATCGTCGTCGCCGTCATCATGGCCGTGGAGTTCCTCTGGCCCTCCCGCGGCTTCCGCAACCCTGTCACGGCCTTCCGCCAAGCCCTCCGGCGACGCGACCGCGCTCGCCGTTACGCGCAGATCGTCGCGATCGGGTCACGACACGGGCTGGGGCTCTACCAGCGCCATCGTCGCGGCGACGGCGACGATCTGCCGACAGCCCTCGTCGCTGCTCTCAACCAGGCGGGGGTGACGTTCGTCAAGCTCGGGCAGACCCTGTCCACCCGCGAGGACGTGCTTCCGCCCGAGTTCGTGCGCGCCCTGTCCACCCTGCAGATGGATTCGACCGCCATCCCGTGGGCGGAGGCGGAGGCGGCGATCATCGCCGAGCTGGGGCGGCCGCTGGACGAGGTGTTCGCGGCGGTGGAGGAGAAACCCCTCGCCGCGGCATCCGTCGCACAGGTGCACGCGGCCACGCTGCTGTCGGGGGAGGAGGTCGTGGTCAAGATCCAGCGACCACGGGCCCGCGCGCAGGTGACGACAGACCTCGACATCCTCGAGCGTCTGGCCGCCGACGCCGAACGCCGCATGGAGTGGGCCCGCGACTACGGACTGCGCGCACTCGTGGTCGAGTTCGCGCGGGCGCTGCGTGACGAGCTCGACTACCGCGTCGAAGCGGCGAACACCGAGCTGCTGCGCGGGGCCATCGCCCGATCCAGCGACTCGCAGGTGTCGGTCCCGAAGGTGTACGCGCAGTTCACCACCACACGCATGCTCGTTCTCGAGCGGGTGACCGGAACCCCTTTCAGCCGCCTGAGCCCCGGTGAGCTCCCACCCGAACGGGCCGTCGCGATCGCCGACGGCGTCGTGGACGCCGTGTTCGAGCAGATCGCCGTGCGGGGGGTCTTCCACGCCGACCTGCACCCCGGCAACCTGGTGCTGCGCGATGACGACAGCGTCGCGCTCGTCGACTTCGGAGCCATCGGCGTGCTCGAACGCAGCATGCGCCACCTCCTCGTGCCCTTCCTCATCGCGATCCTCAACGAAGACGACATCGCCGCCACCGATGTCGTCCTTCTGCTGTGCGCGCCGGCCCGAGGCACGTCGGCCGACCGCGCCGCGCTGCAGCACGACATCGGGGTGGTGCTGACCCGCATCCACAACGACACCAACGATCAGAACGTCTTCCGGGCCCTGATCGATGTGCTGCGGGCGCACCGACTGGCCATGCCGCCGTCGCTGCTTCTGGTCTTCCGCACCCTGGCCTCCCTCGAAGGGTCGATGCGACGGCTTCAAGCCGACTACGACATGGTCGGCCATGCTCTGAGCCGCGCCCCCCACACGGCGCGCCTGATGAACACCCCCCGCGACCTCCTCCTGTCGGCGCAGTCCAACGGTGCGCTGCTCGTGGAGCAGCTCCGACGTCTGCCCCGCCGCATGGAGAACCTCGGCCGGTCTCTCGAGGACGGCACCTTCGTCGTGCAACTGCGCCGCTTCTCGAACCCGACGGAGCGCAGCTGGCTCGACGGGCTGCTCGGTCAGGTCACCGTGACCATCGTGGGGATCGCGCTGCTTCTCATGGGCATCCTGCTGGCCGTCGCCGACGGCGGACCGGAGTTGACGGCCCAGGTGGCGGTGTCGCCGTTCCTCGGGAGCGTCGTGGCCCTCGGCGGATTCCTGCTGCTGTTGCGAAGCCTCCGACGCGCACTCCGCCTGCGAGGCGACGTGCTCGAAGGCGACGCGTCAGACGGCGAAGCTTGACGCCTCGCGGCGCTGTTGTCCACCGGGAACGCGCCGGCCGCCCACCGCCTAGTGTGGGGAAGCGCGCCCGGAGGCCGAGCGCACCGACTTCGAGAAGAGGACCGTCGTGAGAAAGATCACCCTGGGAGCAGGCGAAGCCCCCAACGTCGTCCTCGGTGTCATGCGCATCGCCGACAAGACCGACGAAGAGGTCCGTGCGCTCGTCGCGGCCGCCCGCGACGTCGGCATCGACTTCTTCGACCACGCCGACGTCTACGGCAACGAGCTGCACGGCTGCGAGTCGCGTTTCGCCGATGCCCTCCAGCTCTCCCCGTCCGAGCGCGAGCAGATCACCCTCCAGTCCAAGGCGGGGATCGTGAGAGAGGGGCCGTACTTCGACTTCTCCTACGACCACCTCGTCAGCTCGGTGGAGGGGTCGCTCAACGCTCTGAAGACCGACTACATCGACATCCTGCTCCTGCACCGGCCCGACGCGCTCGTCGAGCCCGAGGAGGTCGCCCGCGCATTCGACCACCTCGAGAGCTCGGGCAAGGTCCGCGCGTTCGGTGTCTCCAACCAGACTCCCGCCCAGATCGAGCTGCTCAAGACCGCCGTCAGCCAGCCGATCGTGGCCAACCAGCTGCAGCTGTCGATCACGCATGCGCCGACCGTGGCGCAGGGGGTCGCGGCGAACATGGCGGGCACCGACCAGTCCATCGTCCTCGACGGCGGCGGGATCATCGACTACTGCCGCCTCCATGGGATCACGGTGCAGGCCTGGTCGCCCTTCCAGGCCGGCTTCTTCACCGGGACCTTCCTCGGTTCCCCCGACTACGCGGAGTTGAACGCCGTCATCGACCGCCTCGCGAAGGCCTACGACGTCCCCGCCATCGCCATCGCGACGGCGTGGATCACGCGGCATCCGGCGAACATGCAGGTCGTGCTCGGCACCACCACCATCGAGCGCGTGCAGGGTGCCGCGCTCGGTTCCGACATCCCCCTCACGCGGGCCGAGTGGTACGAACTGTTCCGTGCCGCCGGATACCGCGTGCCCTGAACCGCTCTCGAAGGAGGACCCACGTGGTCGCATATCGCTATCTCGGAAACAGTGGACTGAAGGTCTCGGAGATCACCTACGGCAACTGGGTGACGCACGCCTCCCAGGTCGAGGACGACGCCGCCGTGAAGACGGTGCATGCCGCGCTCGACGCCGGCATCACCACCTTCGACACCGCCGACACCTACGCCAACACCGCCGCCGAGGTGGTGCTCGGCAAGGCGCTGGAGGGTCAGCGCCGGGAGTCGCTGGAGATCTTCACCAAGGTCTACTTCCCGACCGGCCCCGGCGGCCCCAACGACACCGGTCTCAGCCGCAAGCACATCATGGAGTCGATCAACGGGTCGCTGAAGCGCCTGGGCACCGACTACGTCGACCTCTACCAGGCGCACCGATTCGACTACGAGACCCCCCTGGAGGAGACCTTCCAGGCGTTCGCGGACGTCGTGCGACAGGGAAAGGCCCTCTACATCGGCGTCTCGGAGTGGACCGCCGAGCAGCTGCGCGAGGGCCACGCCCTGGCGAAGAGCCTCGGCATCCAGCTGATCTCCAACCAGCCGCAGTACTCGATGCTCTGGCGGGTCATCGAAGGCAAGGTCGTGCCCGCGTCGGAGGAGCTCGGCATCTCGCAGATCGTGTGGTCGCCGATGGCGCAGGGCGTGCTCAGCGGCAAGTACCTGCCCGGCCAGCCGGTGCCCGAGGGGTCGCGCGCCACCGATGAGAAGAGCGGCGCGCAGTTCATCAAGGGGTTCCTCCGCGACGAGGTGCTCGAGGCCGTGCAGCGACTGAAACCGATCGCCGAGCAGGCGGGGCTCACCATGCCTCAGCTCGCGATCGCCTGGGTGCTGCAGAACCCCAACGTCGCCGCCGCCCTCGTGGGCGCGTCGCGCCCCGAGCAGCTCGCCGACACCGTCAAGGCCTCGGGCGTCACGCTCGACGCCGACACGATGTCGGCGATCGACACCGCCCTCGGCGGCGCCGTCTTCGACGACCCCGAGCACACCTACGGGGTGTCGCCGAAGCAGCGCCTCACCTGATGCGCAGCGCCGGCATCCTTCTCTTCCGGCTCGGCGGGCACCCCGAGGTGCTCATCGCCCACATGGGCGGGCCGTTCTGGGCGAAGAAGGACGCCGGCGCGTGGTCGATCCCCAAGGGCGAGTTCGACGACGATGAGGCGCCGTTGGATGCCGCCCGGCGGGAGTTCCGCGAGGAGCTCGGCGTCGAGGCGCCCGAGGTGGACTATGCCGAGCTCGGCACCTACGCATACTCGTCGGGGAAGCGCGTGACGGTGTTCGTCGGTGACGGCGCGGGCTTCGACGCCCCGACGGCGGGGTTCGGCGAGTTCGAGATGGAGTGGCCGCCCCGCTCGGGCAAGCGGGCGGTGTTCCCCGAAGTCGACCGGGCCGAGTGGGTCGGGTTCGACGTGGCGCGTGAGCGCCTCGTGAAGGGCCAGCGCCCCGCCATCGACGCCCTCCAGGCCCGGCTCGCCGCGGTGTGATGCCGGTCTACTGGGTGCCCGGCGCCGGAACCGCCGTGCGTGTCGGTTCCGGCTCGGATGCCGCTTGCGGATCCACGCCCGGACGAGCAACGACCTGACCGTCGGGCTCGAGGGTGTAGCCGACGTAGGCGACCTCGCCGGGGGAGGCGGCGTCGAACTGCGGCGCGGGGAAGACGAGGGTCTTGGGCAGCGGGGCGAATCCCCAGATCGCCGGGTCGAGACAGACCGTCACCGCTGACGGGTCGCTCTCGACGATCATGCAGAACCGGTCGTCCTCGGTCGGACCGGCGCCGACGAGGCGCCCGTAGAGCGTGCCGTAGGGCAGGAATTCGTCGTAGACCACGCGGGATGCGACGCCCTCCGCGCCCGGGAGGGTGAGGACTTCATCCCTCTTGCCGTCGAAGTAGAGCTCGTAGGGGTTCCGGTACGACCCTTCGTCGTCGAGCGCGAGGCGCTCCGCGGCGGCGTCGGCGGCTTCCTGTCGGATGATCGCTATGTCATCACCCTCGGCCGGCGTCTGCGTCCCGGCGGTCGATGTCACGAGGGCGGTCCCGGCGACCGCCAGTGCGGCGCCGCCGGCGACGAAGAGGAGGGTGGGCCGTCGAGCAGCGCGACGGGGGAGATCGGATGCCGCTGCCGCGGCGTTCGCGCCAGGGTGATGCTCAACGGGGTCGTCGTCGACCGGCCCCTGGTCCTGCGGGGGAGTGGGCCGCGCCGCCGCGGTCTCCAATTCGCGCAACCGGGCGAGCGCGGCCGGGTCGGTGTCGATGTCGGCATCGGGTCCGTACGCGCGCCGCTGGAGCGCACGCAGCTCGGCGCGCTCGTCAGCACACAGGCGGTCGGGCTCCTCTGCCACGGTTCCAGGCTAGGACCGCTGCGCCGCGTCGGGGGCCCTACAGAATCTTGTCCGCCGCGGCGACCGGATTGGGCAGGAATTGTCGTGCGAGGGTCTCGGTGGTCGTGCACGGTGGAGCCGGAGGTGAGGCAGACAGTGATCACGATCTCGCGACCCAACGCGCGTTTCCAGCAATGGGAGGCACTCCTCCACAGCCGCAACAAACGCCACCGCGCTGGTGAGTTTCTCGTTCATGGCGTCCGCCCAATCACTCTCGCCCTCGAGCACGGCTGGCCGGTGCGGGCGGTGCTCTACGACCGCGAGACGTCGCCGTCGGGGTGGGCGACCAGTGTTCTTGAGCGCGCGGGCGGCGAGGTGGTCGCGATGTCCCGAGAGCTGCTCGGGCGACTCAGTGAGAGGGATGACGTGCCGGAGGTCCTCGTCGTCGCGGAGCTTCCGTCCGATGATCTATCTCGCATCGAGGTGGGCCCGGCGTTCCTCGCTGTAGTGTTCGATCGCCCCATCATGCCGGGCAACATCGGCAGCCTGCTGCGTTCGGTCGACGCGTTCGGCGGCGCGGGGCTCATTGTGACCGGGCATGCCGCCGACCCCTACGATCCCGCGGCGGTGCGGGCCTCCACCGGTTCCGTGTTCACCGTACCCGTGGTGCGCGTCGCGTCGCATGAGGCGGTTATGAGGTGGGTGCGAGAGCGTCGGGGGAGCGGGTGCCCGATCACGGTGATCGGAACCGATGAGCACGCTGACGTTGACGTCGCCGATGTCGATCTCGCCGAACCCGCCTTGCTCGTCGTCGGCAATGAGACACGGGGGATGAGCAGGGGATGGCGTGAGAACTGCGACGTGCTGGCGCGCATCCCGATGGGTGGGGCGGCGAGCTCGCTGAACGCCGCCAGCGCCGCGACGGTCGCCCTCTACGAGGCCGTCCGTCAGCGTGGGCGGAAGTGAGACAACGTGGCCTACCGCTACGCCACCACCCGCCGTGATCACTCCGATCTGTCCTCCGGGCGAGTGCTCTTCTCGGCACCGGGATTCCCCGCCTTCCCCGTGCGCCTCGCGAGCGAGATCTTCCAGCGCGCCCGGGCTCGCGGCAGGGAGGGCCCGGTGACCGTATGGGACCCGTGCTGCGGCAGCGGCTATTTACTGACAACCCTCGCCATTCTGCATGGGAAGGAGATCTCCGCTGTCATCGCCAGCGACATCGATCCTGCCGCCGTGTCGCTGGCCCGCCGGAATCTCCGTCTGCTGGCCCGCCACGGTCTTCACACGCGGGCCGCGGCGTTGCGGGAAGGGGCCGAACTGTTCGGCAAGCCCGCGTACGCCGATGCGGCGGCGGCCGCCGAACGGCTCGCTCCCGCAAGACTCGAGGACAATCGGTCTCTGTCGACCCGCGTCGCGATCGCCGACGTCTTCGACCCCGGACAGCTCCGAGAGGCGCTCGGCGATGAGCGCCCCGGACTGGTCATCGCTGATATCCCTTACGGCGAGCAGACCACGTGGTCGGGCGTTGACCCCGACGCCGCGTTGGCGGACATGCTCAGCGCCGTGGCGGAGGTCGTGGACCGTAACGCGGTCATTGCTATCTCGACCCGAGGCCGCCGGGTACGGGCGGGGGAAGGGCATCGTCGTCTCGCATCCTTCCGCATCGGGTCACGCGCCGTGGCGATCTTCGCCGCGTCGGATTCGTGACCGCTGCGCCGCGTCGGGGCCGGTCAGCGTCCGTTCTTCGGCGCCGCCGCGACATCCAGCTTCGGATGGGAGCCGAGTGATGACCACGCGCTCTCCTTGCCCTCGGCGGCGTGCTCGGCGGCCCGCACCGCGCGCTCGTCGGCCCACGCGTTGAGCACGTGACCGGAGTGGCCGCGCACGTGCTGCAGCACGACGTCGGGGAGGCCCGCTGCGCGTCGCGCGTCGCGCGCGGCGATCAGCTGCTCGAGGAGGTCGCGATTCTTCGTCGGCGAGCCGGTCGAGGTCTTCCAGCCGCGGCGGCGGTGGCCGTCCATCCACTTCGTGTACGTGTCGATGGCGTACATCGAGTCGGCCTGCACGATGAGGTCGGCGACCTCGCGGTGATCCTCGATCGCGCGGAGCAGTCCGGTGAGCTCGCCGATGTTGTTCGTACCGAGCGCGATCGAGCCGGCGGCCCAGTGGCCGTCCTCGCCGACCCACGCCCATCCCGTCGGGCCGGGGTTGCCTTTGCAGGCGCCGTCGGTGGCAACGGTATAGCTGGTCACCCCGATACGCTACCCGGGCTCACAGGCGAGGCCCGCACTCACGGGAAGGCCAGCACCTCGTCGCCCCAGCTCTCGCGCAGCTTCTGATCGAGGTCGGGCACGACCCGGTCGACGCTCTCGATGACGAGCGTCGCCCGCTCGGCGGTGTCGTAGGGCGGCCAGGCCTCGGCGTCGGCGGCATCGGGACTCCCGCCTGCGGCGAACGCGACCCATCGTTCGCGCATGCGGCCACCGATCCGCTCGGCGTCGCGGCGGCCGCCGAGGCGGAAGGTGATGTCGTGGGCGTTCGCCCCGAGGGTTCCCCAGACGTACGCCAGCTCCGAGCCGTGCGTCGCCCCGATCCGCAGCAGCTTCAGCATCGGGGTGGCGTGGTCGAATCGGTAGAGCCAGGTCGGCGCAAGACCACTGTGTCCCTCGGCGACCCAGATCGTCGGCATGCGGAAGCCGATGTCGCGCGCGATCCCCATGCCGATGGCATGGTGCCGCACCCCTTCGTACGCGGCGTGCACCTCGGCGCGCGTGGGCACCTCGAGCTCGGGGCGCTCGTGCGAGAGGTCGGCGATCATGCGGTCGATGTCGGCGTCGTCTACGGGGAGCAGCGGCGATTTCATCATGCGGAACAACGACGCCTCGTCGCGGTTCGTGCCGATGAGCAGCGGGACAGGATGCCCCTCCCCACGCGCCAGCACCGCAGCGGGGGCCTCGGGAACGAGGTCGCCGTCGATCACGGGGGCGAAGGCGATCGTGCCGGGCTCGGCTGTCGGGATGGCCGCGAACACGGCCATCTGCGCGGCGACGATCGCCGATGGCGTCGCGGCCCGAAGGCCTGCGACGTCGGTGACGCCGAGCTCGGTGAGCACGCGGTCGGCGATCCCCGCGGCGCGGTCGGCGTCATAGACGCTCGAGGCAGGCGACGACTCGGCGATCGCCCGCCAGAAGAGGCCTTCGGCTGCCGGACTGGTGAGGAGGGTGGTCACGAGCCCCCCACCGGCCGACTCGCCGAACACCGTCACGCGGCGGGGGTCGCCGCCGAAGGCGGCGATGTTGTCCTGCACCCACCGAAGGGCGAGCAGGATGTCGCCGAGCGCCGGGTTGGCGGCGAAGCCGTCATCGGGGAACACGCGCGTCAGATCGAGGAACCCCAGGGCGCCGATGCGGTAGTTGATCGTCACCACGACGGCGCCCGCGCGTGCAAGTGCCTCGCCGTCGTACATCGCCTGGCTGCTCGCCCCGAAGATGTACGCGCCGCCGTGGAGCCACACCATCACGGGTGCGGCACGGTCGCCCGCGGCATCCGGACTCCAGATGTTCAGCGTCAGGCAGTCCTCGTCGGTGGGGGTGTCGGCGGGGAGCTTCACCGCCGGGGTGTGACCCTGGGGAGCGGCAGGCCCGAACGCCCGCGCCTCGACCGGTCCCGACGCGGGTGGGGCCGACTGGGAGGGTCGCCACCGCCCCTCGCCGGCGGGGGAAAGGGCATATCGGATGCCGCGCCAGCGGCGGACCCCGCCGGCCAGGCCGTCACCGTGGAAGACGCCCGCAGGGGCGGTCGCCGTGGCGGTGTCTGTCATCAGCTCGGGCTCCTGCCGGTCGATTCCTGCCATTCCACGACGAGCTCCGGCATCCGCTTCTCCAGGTAACGGAGGAACCCGGCGATCTCCCGTGCACGTTCGACCGATGCCGGCGCATCGGCATTGTCGTCGGCGATCGCGTCGATGTCGTCGGCGAGGCGTCCGTACATAGGGGTCTGGGAGACGACCATCGAGCGCCAGCCGTCGTCGATGAGGTCGAAGCGCGCGACGCGCTCGCCGGGGCGCGAGAGTCGGTGCACCATCCGCATCGACTCCAGGTAGCGGACCGCGCCGGAGACCGCGGCGGGGGAGACGCCCAGGCGCGACGCGAGTTCGGCGGCGGAATACCCCTCGTCGGGTGAGCCCACGAGGGCCATCATCACCCGTGCGGGCATGCGGGGCATCCCCGCGGCGGCCAGCATCGCCGCTGCCCGCTCCGCGCGCTCGACGCCGGGGTGGGACCTCTCCGGTTCAGCCACCCGTGGCAACTTCCCTGCGTCGCATGAGCATCAGGGACGACGCTACCCCGGCGACGGCGAGCACGACGAGCCAGGCGCTGCCGTTCCAAGCGACGCCGTCCGCGGCCGGCACGGGTGCCGCGGCGAACGGCGAGAGCGAGACGATGTCTTCGTCGAGGCCCAGCAGCGCGCCGAACAGGGCCAGCGATGCCGCCGCGATCACCAGCACCCACCCCAGCGTCGTCGTCGCGCGGGGGAGGAGGGTGAAGATCACCGCGGTCAGGACGGGGAAGACCGCCGCTCCGAGGACCTGACCGGCGCCTGCGACCACCACGTCCGGGAGGATGGCGGGGTCTCCGCCACGCGCGAGGAGGGCCAGCGTCGCGGCCGCCACCGCCGCGGCGACGATGACGACGATTCCCGCGAGAGCGGTGGCGAGGAAGGCGCCGAGCCACCTCGCGCGCGCAACCGGGGTCGCCAGCGTCTGCTCGGCCGTGCCGTGCGTCTCCTCCTGGCGGGCGCGCTGCACCGTCTGCACACCGAAGCACGCCGCCAAGGTGCCCACCATCACGAAGAAGGTGACGACGAGTCCCTGATCCATCGACCCCTGAGCGGCAAGTCGATCGAGCATGTCGGTGACGGCAGGGTTCTGTGTGGCGATCTCGTCGATGACGTCGCCGAGCGACGTGGACAGGGCTCCGACGACGGCTGCGCCGACGACCCAGGCGAGCAGGGATCCGGCGCTCACGCGCGTCGCCAGTCCGAGCGGACGCGACAGGAGAGAGGATGCCGCGGCGCGGCCCGGACGCGGAGCGATCACGCCGGCGCCCAGATCGCGGGTGGCCTGGAGCGCGGCCGCGACCGTCAGCAGCGCCACGCTCACTCCGACCGCCAGCAGGATCGGACGCGGGTCGTCGTCGGCGAAGGGCCGCACGTTCTCGGCCCACGCGAAGGGAGACAGCCAGGCCAGCCCCGAGCTCTCCATCCGGGTGAGGTCGTCCGACGGGGTGCCGATGGCGTTGCCGATCCCCGCGGCGAGGAAGGCGATGAGGATGACCCCGACCGAGAAGGAGTTGGCTGCCCGGGAGCTTCGGAACAGCTGCGCCGAGACGAGACCGACCCCGAGGAACACGGCCGCCGAGGACGCCAGAGCACCCCCGAGCGCGACGCTGCCGCCTGCCCCGAGACCCGCCGCGATGAATGCGGCGGCTGTCGCGATGCCCAGGAGCGTGCAGGCGATCAGTCCGTGGGCGACCGTCGCGATGAAGGGCGCTCGCCGACCGGCGGGCGTGGCCGACACAACGTCGGCGCGGCCCGATTCCTCTTCGGCGCGCACGTGCCGCACCGCGAGGAAGCCGGCCATGAGCGCTCCGAGGAGCACGAGGAACGGCAGGATCGTGAAGACGAGGAAGGCCCCTTCGCTCGCCCCGGACGGCAGGCCGCGGAAGAGAAGGATCGCGGGGTTCGCCAGCGCGACGGCCAGGAGAGTCTGCCGTTCGGATTCGGCGGCGAACGCTTCACTGACACCCGCCGTGGCCGAGAAGCAGAGGGCTGCCGTCGCGAGGATCCACACCAGCAGCTGCACGCCGTCGCGTCGCAGACGCTGGGTCAGGAGGATCACGACGCCTCCACGGGGTGGTCGCCGTAGTGGCGCAGGAACAGCTCCTCGAGGCTCGGCGGCTCGATGCGCAGACCCTCGACGCCGAGGCGGGCCAGTTCGGGAAGAGCGGCGGTCACCCGGTCGCTGTCGAGCGACAGCCGGACCCGCCCACCCTCCACCTCGATGTCATGCGCGCCGGCGATGGTGGGGACGGCTCCGTCGCCGGCGGTGAACGAGATCGAGGTGCGGGTGAGGTGACGAAGCTCGGCCAGGGTGCCGGACTCGACGACCCGACCGGCGCGAATGATCGAGACGTGGTCGCACACCTGCTCGACCTCGGGGAGGATGTGGCTGGAGAGCAGCACCGTCGCCCCGGCGTCTCGAGCCCGTTGGAGCTCCTCGCGGAAGACCAGTTCCATCAGCGGGTCGAGGCCGCTGGTCGGCTCGTCGAAGATGTACAGGTCTGCGGGCACGGCGAAGGCGGCGATGAGCGCGACCTTCTGTCGATTGCCCTTCGAGTAGGTGCGACCTTTCCTGCGCGGGTCGAACTGGAAGACCTCGCACAGTCGCTCGCGTTCCGCGCGGTAGCGGGCGTCGTTCCGGCCGGCGCCGCGCAGGCGGGAGAGGAAGTCGATGGCCTCTCCTCCCGTGAGGTTCGGCCAGATGCTGACGTCACCGGGAACGTACGCGATCCGGCGGTGCAGGCGCACCGCGTCGCGCCACGGATCGCCGCCGAGCACGCGCGCCTCTCCGGTCGTGGCGCGGGCGAGGCCGAGGAGGATGCGGATGGTCGTCGACTTCCCCGCGCCGTTCGGACCGAGGAATCCGTGAACCTGTCCCGCGGGAACGTGAAGGTCGAGGCCGTCGAGGGCGGCGACCCGCCCGTATCGCTTGACGAGGCCGTGTGTGCGGATGACGTCTGTCATGCCGGTGACGCTACACGCGTTTCACGAATTTGTGAATAGTGTGCGCTGTTCCGTGGTGTGTATACGACAGACGATCCTTCTCGCGAACAGGGCCGTCGATGTCGTCCATATGTATACACTGGTCCTGACCAGAGGAGGTGACGCGTGTGCGAGCGAGCGATCGGGCGTACGCGACCCTCCTCGACGAGATCCAGCAGGGGATTCTCGCGCCGGGCACCGTCCTCGGCGAGGTCGAGCAGTCCACCCGTCTCGGCGTGAGTCGCACACCGCTGCGCGAAGCGCTCGCGCGACTGGTCGCCGACGGGCTCGTCGTGCAGCAGTCCCCGCGCGTGACGGTGGTCGCGCCCATCGACTCCGACGACATCCGCGCCCTGTTCGAGGTACGCCGCGCCCTCGAGGAGGCCGCTGCCCGCGCGGCCGCCCGCAGCCATCACCGTCGGCGGTTCGCCGAGCTGGCCGAGAGCTTCGCCGAGGTGGACGTCAGCAGCGCCGCGGCGCGTGAGGAGTACTACGCCCTCATCGCGCGGTTCGATGCCGCCCTCGACGCCGCGCACGGCAACGACTACCTCACCGCCGCCCTCCGCCCCGTTCGCACACACCTGGTGCGGGTGCGTAGGCTCGCACGCGAGCACACCGGCCGCTTGGCGGCATCCGTCTCAGAGCACCACCTGATCGCGCAGGCCATCGCCGACGGCGACGCCGACCTCGCCGCCCACGCCACGCACGTCCACCTTCACCACGCGCTCTCGCACGTGATCGCATCCCCCCGCACCCAGCAAGGAGCAGCATGACCGTCACCCACCATCTGCGCGTCCACCGCAGTGATGAGCACCTCGCGCGCGAGGGGCAGCTCGCCTGGCACATCGCGGAGGTGGCCGCCGATCCCGTCGAGGTCGACGCCGACACGACCGACATGATCATCAACCGCATCATCGACAACGCCGCAGTCGCGGCTGCGTCCCTGACCCGCGCACCGGTGAGCGCCGCACGCCAGCAGGCGCTCGATCACGCCGTGTCGGTGGGTGGCGACGGCGCGACGATCTTCGGGTGCGCGCTCGAGCGTCGCACGAGCCCCGAGTGGGCGGCGTGGGCGAACGGCGTGGCCGTGCGGGAGCTCGATTACCACGACACCTTCCTCGCCGCCGACTACTCGCACCCGGGCGACAACATCCCGCCGATCCTCGCCGTGGCCCAGCACGTCGGCGCCGACGGGCGGGCGTTGCTGCGCGGCATCGCCACGGGATACGAGATCCAGATCGACCTGGTGCGGGCGATCTGCCTGCACAAGCACAAGATCGACCACGTCGCCCACCTCGGCCCGTCGGCGGCCGCCGGGATCGGCACGCTGCTCGACCTTCCCGTCGAGACGATCTACCAGGCTGTCGGTCAGGCTCTGCACACCACCACCGCCACTCGGCAGTCGCGCAAGGGCGAGATCTCCACCTGGAAGGCCCACGCGCCCGCGTTCGCCGGGAAGATGGCGGTCGAGGCCGTCGACCGTGCGATGCGCGGCGAGACTTCGCCCTCGCCGATCTACGAGGGTGAGGACGGCGTGATCGCGTGGATGCTCGACGGCCCGGACGCCTCGTATGACGTGCCGCTGCCCGCCGCGGGCGAGCCGAAGCGCGCCATTCTGGATTCGTACACCAAGGAGCATTCGGCCGAGTACCAGGCGCAGGCCTGGATCGACCTGGCGCGCAAGCTCCACGGCGAGCACCCGGAGGCGACCGACCCCGCGAACGTGGCCTCGATCGTGCTGCACACCTCGCACCACACCCACTACGTGATCGGCTCGGGTGCGAACGACCCGCAGAAGTACGATCCCACCGCGTCGCGCGAGACGCTCGACCACTCGATCCCGTACATCTTCGCCGTCGCCCTCCAGGATGGCGGGTGGCACCACGTCGACTCGTACACGCCTGAGCGGGCGGGGCGGGCCGACACGGTCGAGCTGTGGCAGAAGATCACCACGGCCGAGGACGCGGAGTGGACTCGCCGGTACCACTCCGACGACCCGAACGAGAAGGCCTTCGGTGGTCGCGTGGTGATCACGCTCACCGACGGCACCGTGATCGAAGACGAGATCGCCGTCGCCGACGCGCACCCGCTCGGGGCGCGGCCCTTCGCGCGGGACGACTACGTGCGCAAGTTCCGGCTGCTCGCCGAGCCCGTGCTCGCGCCGGAGGAGATCGAGCGCTTCCTCGAGCTCGCCGAGCGCCTCCCTGAGCTCACCGCCGACGAGGTGCGGCAGCTCTCGATCGTGGCCAAGCCCGGGGTGCTCGCCACCGCGCCGGCGCCCAAGGGCCTCTTCTGATGCTCTACTCCACCGTTCCCGCGCACGAGAAGCGGCGCGCGTTCCGCGAGCGGCTGCGCTCGGGCGAGCTCCTGCGCTTCCCCGGCGCCTTCAACCCGCTGTCGGCGCGCCTCATCGAGCGGAAGGGTTTCGAGGGCGTCTACATCTCGGGGGCGGTGCTCTCGGCCGACCTGGGGCTTCCGGACATCGGGCTCACGACCCTCCCCGAGGTGGCCGGTCGCGGTCAGCAGATCGCGCGGATGACCGACCTGCCTGCGCTCATCGACGCCGACACCGGGTTCGGCGAGCCGATGAACGTTGCCCGCACCATTCAGACCCTCGAAGACGCAGGGATCGCCGGAGCCCACATCGAGGATCAGGTCAACCCGAAGCGGTGCGGTCACCTCGACGGCAAGTCGGTCGTCGATGAGGACACCGCGATCCAGCGCATCCGCGCGGCGGTGGACGCGCGGCGCGACGCGAACTTCCTCATCATGGCGCGTACCGACATCCGTGCCGTCGACGGCCTGGATGCCGCCATCGACCGCGCCCGCGCCCTGGTCGACGCAGGAGCCGACGCGATCTTCCCCGAGGCCATGCGCGACCTGTCGGAGTTCGAGGCGGTGAGGCGTGCGATCGACGTGCCGATCCTGGCGAACATGACCGAGTTCGGCAAGAGCGACCTCTTCTCGGTGGCGCAGCTGCGGGATGTCGGTGTCAACATCGTCATCTGGCCCGTGTCGCTGCTGCGGATCGCGATGGGGGCGGCGTCGCGCGCCCTCGATACGCTCGTCGACGAGGGCCACCTCACCTCCAAGCTCGGCGAGATGCAGCACCGCGCCGACCTGTACGACCTCATCGACTACGAGCACTACACCCACTTCGATCAGGACGTCTTCAACTTCCAGATCGACACCACCGGTCGTTGAGCGAGCGAAGCACCACCCCGGTCGTTGAGCGAGCGAAGCGAGACGAAACGCCAGCAAAGGAGCACCGCATGACCGAACCCGACATCAAGAAGGGCCTCGCCGGCGTCGTCGTGGACTACACGGCGGTCTCGAAGGTCAACCCCGAGACGAACTCGCTGCTGTACCGCGGATACCCGGTGCAGGAGCTCGCCGCGACCCAGCCGTTCGAGGCGGTGGCCTTCCTGCTGTGGAACGGAGAGCTGCCCAGCGAGGTCGAGCTGGCGAAGCTTCGCGCGACCGAGCGCTCGTATCGCGCACTTCCCGCCGACGTGCGGGCCGCGATCGACCTGGTTCCCCTCGATGCGCACCCGATGGACGAGGTGCGGACCGCTCTCAGCCTCATCGGCGCGCGGGATCTCGCCGGTACCGGCTCGGTTCTCGACGCGAGCGGGAGTGCAGAGGAGAACCTCGCGCGCAGCATCCGCCTGTTCTCCGTCCTTCCGGCCATCGTCGCCTACGGTCAGCGTCGCCGCCGGGGTCAGCAGCCCGTCGCGCCCCGAGATGACCTCGACTACGCGGCGAACTTTCTCTGGATGACCTTCGGCGAGGAAGCCGATCCGGTCGTCGTCGACGCGTTCAACCGGTCGATGATCCTCTACGCCGAGCACTCCTTCAACGCCTCGACCTTCACTGCCCGGGTCATCGCCTCGACGCTCAGCGACCTGTACTCGGCGGTCGTCGGTGCGGTCGGCGCCCTGAAGGGCCCCCTCCACGGCGGTGCGAACGAGGCCGTGCTGCACATCTTCGACGAGATCGGCTCGGCCGGGAACGTCGTGCCGTGGCTCGACGCGGCGCTCGCCGAGAAGCGCAAGATCATGGGCTTCGGCCACCGCGTGTACAAGCGCGGCGACTCTCGGGTGCCGACCATGAAGGCGGCGCTCGACACCCTCGTCGCGCACTACGACCGGCCCGATGTCGCCGAGCTCTACGAGACGCTCGAGTCGGAGTTCGTCTCGCGCAAGGGGATCTACCCGAACCTCGACTACCCGTCGGGCCCGGCGTACAACCTGATGGGTTTCGACACCCTCACCTTCACGCCCCTGTTCGTCGCGGCGCGGATCGTGGGGTGGACCGCCCACGTCATCGAGCAGCTGGGCGCGAACGCGCTGATCCGTCCGCTGTCGGAGTACAACGGCCCCGACGAGCGGCACGTCGAGGGGTACGTGCCCGACGAGGCCGTTCTGGCCGTCGCCGACCGTCCGGAGGAGTCGGCCGGGTGAGTATCTGGTTCGGCGATGTGGCCGCGGTCGACCTCGGAGCGATGGCGGCCGGCACGATGATCGAGAATCTCGGCATCGAGATCGTCGAGGTGCGGGATGACGCGCTGGTCGGGCGCATGCCGGTGGATCACCGCACGGTGCAGCCGGCGGGCGTCCTGCACGGCGGGGCGTCGGTCGCCGTCGCCGAGACGCTGGCGTCGTGGGCCGGGTATCTCGCCGTCGACCGTGAGAAGTTCCACGTCGTGGGGCAGGAGATCAACGCCAATCATGTGCGTCCGGTCTCGTCGGGGTGGGTCACCGCCACCGCGTCGCCGGTGCACCTGGGCCGGCGGGCGCACGTGTGGGAGATCCGGATCGTGGACGACGCGGACAGGTTGGTGTGCATCTCGCGGTGCACTCTCGCGGTGATCGAGCAGCGGAGCTCGTACGCCGCCCCCGATCGGAGGCTGGCGCTGTGAGGCGGGCGGTCATCGTCGATGTCGTCCGCACCGTCGCAGGGCGCGGGAAGCCGGGTGGCGCGCTCTCCGGGGTGCATCCGGTGGATCTCGCCGCCGGGATGCTGCGGGGCCTGCTCGAGCGGAACGGGCTGGAGTCGGCCCAGGTCGACGATGTGATCCTCGGATGCGTGAGCCAGATCGGCGACCAGGCGATGAACATCGCGCGGCAGGCGGTGCTCGCGGCGGGATTCGACGAGTCGGTTCCGGCGACGACGATCGACCGCCAGTGCGGGTCGAGCCAGCAGGCGGCGCACTTCGCCGCGCAGGGCGTGATCGCCGGTGCGTACGACATCGTGATCGCCGGCGGAGTGGAGTCGATGAGCCGGGTGCCGCTCGGCTCTTCGCGTCAGGGCGGGTCTGTGTCATCCGGCCTGCGAGCCCGGTATCCCGAAGGCCTCGTGAACCAGGGAGTGTCGGCGGAGTTGATCGCCGAACGCTGGAACCTGGGACGCGAAGAACTGGATGCGTTCGCCGCCGAGTCCCACCGACGCGCTGCCGCGGCGTGGAGCGATGATCGCTTCGCCTCGCAGGTGATCCCGGTCGAGGGTGTCGAATCTGCGACGGATGAGACGGTGCGGGTCGGGACGACGCCGGAGAAGCTCGCGGGGCTCGCGCCGGCTTTCCGCACCGATGAGCTTGTGCAGCGCTTCCCAGAGCTCCAGTGGCGCATCACGGCGGGCAACTCGTCGCCGTTGACCGATGCGGCGTCGGCGGTGCTGATCATGAGCGAGGAGCGGGCGCTCGCGCTCGGGCTCACACCGCGGGCGCGGTTCCACTCCTTCGCGGTGGTCGGGGACGATCCGCTCATGATGTTGACCGGGCCGATCCCGGCGACGCGGCGGATCCTCGAGCGGAGTGGCCTGTCGATCGACGACCTGGACGCGTACGAGGTGAATGAGGCGTTCGCCTCGGTGCCGCTCGCCTGGCTGGCCGAGATCGGCGCCGATCCGGCCAAGCTGAACCCGTGGGGCGGAGCGATCGCCCTTGGGCACGCGGTCGGGGCGTCGGGCACGCGGCTGCTCGGCACGATGCTGGCGTATCTCGAGGCGACCGGCGGTCGCTACGGGCTGCAGACGATGTGCGAGGGCGGCGGCATGGCGAACGCGACGATCGTCGAGCGGATCGGCTGAGCCGCGCATCGCGCGCTGCGCCCCGCTAGGGTTCCCGCATGCGCATCGTCGTGTCGGGGACGCACGCCACCGGCAAGAGCACGCTCATCTCCGACTTCGCGCTCCGGCATCCGCAATTCGTCGTCCTTCCCGACCCCTTCGAGCTCATCGACGAGCGCTGGGACGGTCCGCATCCGGCGGCGTTCGCGGCGCAGCTGCGCATCGCGGCGGATCGTCTGCGGCACCCGGAGGCTGCGGACCTGATCGCCGAGCGCGGACCGCTCGACTTCCTCGCCTACCTGTGGGCGCTCGATCGCATGGATGTCGCCGGCATCGACCCCGATCTGCTCGACCGCGCGAGAGCGATCACCGCTGAGGCGATGCGACACGTCGACCTCGTCGTCGTCCTCCCTCTCGCTGCCGATGACGTCGACGGACCGGCCCCAGACGAGGACGGAGAAGACGCTGAGCTCCGCGAGATGATGAACGACATCCTTCTCGACCTTGTCGACGACGAAGATCTCGTCGGTCCGCGGGCTCGCATCGTTGAGATCGGCGGTGCGCGCGAAGCGCGACTCGCGGCATTCATCGATGCTGTCGACCGGTTCGGTCGTTGAGCGAGGCGCGCTCGCTCACCGATCGGAGCGGGCCGCGCCGCCTGCAAGCATGGTCCGGTGCCGGCATCCGATTACATCCAGTCCCTCCGCTCCCGGATCGGTCACGATCTTCTGCTCCTTCCGGGCGTCACCGCCGTCATCCGAGACGGCGAACGGATGCTGCTGGCCCGGCACGCCCACTCACGAACCTGGAGCCTGGTCGGCGGAGCCGTCGAACCAGGGGAGGAACCTCTCGAGGCTGTCATGAGGGAGGTGCGCGAAGAGCTCGACGCCGAGATCGACGTGACGGGCATCGTCGGCGTGTACGGCGGTGAGCCGCTCATGGTCACGTACCCGAACGGCGACCGGGTGGGGTACGTGACGACCGCCTACGAGTGCGTGCTGCGGACGCCGCCGACGCCGGACGGCGTCGAGCTGATCGAGATCGGATGGTTCGAGCGACACGACATCTCTTCCCTCGACCGTCGCGGCTGGATCGACCGGGTGCTCGCCGACGTCAGGGGATCAGCAGGACGCCGACGGCGAAGACGATTCCGCGGCTGACCGGACGGCTTGGCGGCGCGGTGGCGGCCGGCTCGACCGTCGACTGCTGCGTCATGGTGCGCCCCTAGCCTCCAGGCTTCTGCAGGGCCAGGTTTCGGGTCCAGGCGGTGGACGGCGAGTCCGTCGCCCGGCGGGCCGCCTGCACAACTCCTCTCCACCGCGCAGGTCGCTGGCCCAGAGGGCACTTCCCGGCGGTCGAACGCGAAATCTGAGGAGTTACGCCGACGCCGCTGTCCCTGACTCCTGCAGATTCGGCGCGGAGCGCGGGGATTCGGGACTTTACGGCCCGACGTCGCGTGAACTGCAGGAGTTCGGGACGCCGCGCGTCGCGCGTGGGGGCGGCTCAGTCCCGCAGGTACCCCGTGGCGGGGTCGATCTCGGCCAGGAACGCCGCGATGTGATCGCGCGCCTCGGCGTCGGCGAGCGCAGCGCCGTCGGTTCGGCCGATGGCGAAGCCGTACCCCGTGTTCGGGCCGCTGAGCCACGCGAACTGATTCGCGCCGTCGCGCAGACGCCACTCGAAGGTCTCGCCCCGGACTCTCAGGACGCGCGACTCATTCCCGAACATCTTCCGCCCGCCCGCGCACCAGCGACGGGAGGCGGTGGTCGATCACGGTGAGGATGATCGCCAGCACGATGCCGATCGCGAGCACGACGAGGGAGTTGAGGATCGATGCGGTCAAGCCGATCTCGGTGACGTCGAGGAACGGATACGGGTACCACCCGGTGACCGCGCCATGGATGAAGGTGTACACCAGCCACAGCACCGGCCAGATGAAGACGAGGAGCGTCGTCATCCATGAGATCCGGGGTCGCGGCCCGAAGATGAGCCAGCCGATGAGCGTCGCCCACGGCGCGATGTAGTGAAAGCCGATCGTGGCGACCAGCGCCCAGCCCTGCGGGTCGACGAGGCGGGCGAGGACGGTCTCGTAGACGAGACCGGTGATGATGATGCCGAGCAGGGCATCCATCCGGAGCACCCGCCACACCTTCCCGTCGCGGTGTACGTTCAGCATCAGCGCGATCGACGTCGCGAGCACGAACAGGTTGCTCTGGATGGTGAAGAAGCTGAACAGCCTGACCAGACGTGTGCCGATGGGTCCGGTCGCATTCGACCCCGAATTCGCGTCCTGTCCACCGGTGAGGATCAAGACGATCTGAATCACCAGGGCGATGGCGACGACCACCGCGATCGCGCCGTACCACCCCCGCGCGACCCGCACGCGGACGTCCTGTGTCTGCTCCGTCACCGTCGTCGTCATGTTTTCCCCGATCCTGAAGCGCTTTCCCCAGCCCGGCACATCGTATCCATTCACCTGTCGGCCAGGGGAGAGCGGGGGAGAGGTTTCGGGACGCGCCCACCGCAGACCCGCCTCCCGCTCGACTGCAAGCGATTGCGGGGATGGGGCAACAAACCGATGCACACCCGCGCAAAGCCCTAACGTTAAGGGATTCTCATGATGTAAGCGCTTGCAAACAGAACGCTTTCCCAGGTACGGTCGCCCGGAGTCCCCCATCCGCACGTCGCCGTGCCGCCCCTCCAGGAGCCCCGTGTCGAAGCCGACCTCCTCCCGTATCCGCCGCGTTCTGGCCGTCTTCACCGGCGCCACGCTCGTCCTCACCGGGAGCGTCGCGCTCGCGCCCGCGGCCACCGCGGCGACCCCGCCCGACGACGCGCGCACCGTCGCCCTCGTCGGATCTCTGCAGTCCGAGCTCGGCTGCTCCGATGACTGGCAGCCCGACTGCGCGGCCACCGAGCTCGCCCTGACCGACACCGAGGGCGTGTACTCGGCCGAGTTCGAGGTGCCCGCCGGCACATACGAGTACAAGGTCGCGCTCAACGACGCATGGGACGAGGCCTACGGCCTCGACGGTGGCGCCGACAACATCCCGCTCACCGTCGCCGGACCCACCACCCTGCGTTTCACCTTCGACGACTCCCTCGACCGAGTGGGTCTGGAAGCGCTCAGCCTCCGCGGCGACTACGAGGACGCCGATGACGCGCTCGTCGCATCGCCGGTGCGTCAGCCCGGCAGCGACGAGCAGTTCTACTTCGTCATGACCGACCGGTTCGCCAACGGCGACCCGTCGAACGACACCGGCGGATTCGAGGGCGACCGCCTCGCGACCGGGTTCGACCCGACCGACAAGGGCTTCTTCCACGGCGGCGACATCGCCGGTCTGCGTGCGAACCTCGACTACATCGAAGGTCTCGGCACGAGTGCGATCTGGCTGACCCCGAGCTTCGCCAACCGCCCGGTGCAGGGCGAGGGTGAGAACGCCAGCGCCGGGTACCACGGCTACTGGGTCACCGACTTCACCCGCATCGACCCGCACCTCGGTACCAACGAAGAGCTCGAGGCCCTCATCGCCGAAGCCCACGACCGCGGCATCAAGGTCTACTTCGACATCATCACCAACCACACGGCCGACGTCATCTCCTACGCGGAGGGCCAGTACTCCTACATCGACCAGGCGACCTCGCCCTACCTCGATGCGGCCGGCAACGCCTTCACCCCCGATGACTACGCCGGCGGCGACACCTTCCCCGAGCTCGACCCCGCGACATCCTTCCCCTACACCCCGGTCATCGCCGAAGCCGATCAGAACGCCAAGACCCCCGAGTGGCTGAACGACCCGACGCTGTACCACAACCGCGGCGACTCGACCTGGTCTGGGGAGTCGGTCACCTACGGCGACTTCTCGGGTCTCGACGACCTGATGACCGAGCACCCCACCGTGGTCAACGGCTTCGTGCAGGTGTACCAGGACTGGATCGACCTCGGCATCGACGGGTTCCGCATCGATACCGCCAAGCACGTGAACTTCGAGTTCTGGGAGACCTGGTCGACCGAGGTGCTCGACTACGCCCACGCCCAGGGCAAGCCCGACTTCTTCATGTTCGGCGAGGTCTACGACGCCGATCCGGTGAAGCTCTCGCCCTACGTCCGCGACACCGACATGAACAGCGTGCTCGACTTCGCCTTCCAGTCGTCGGCGATCAGCTTCGCGGCAGGCAACAGCGCCAAGGGTCTGCAGAGCCTGTATGCCGGCGACGACCGGTACACCACGCCTGACAGCTCGGCGACGGCGCTGCCGACCTTCCTCGGCAACCACGACATGGGCCGGGTCGGATACTTCCTGAAGAACACGGATGACGCGCTGGCGCGCGACCTCCTCGCTCACGAGCTGATGTTCTTCGGCCGCGGCCAGCCTGTGGTCTACTACGGCGACGAGCAGGGCTTCGCCGGCGCTGACCCCGGAAACGATAAGAGCGCCCGGCAGAGCCTCTTCGCCAGCCAGGTCGCCGAGTATCAGGAGCAGACGCTCCTCACCGGTGAGACCGCGGGCTCCGTCGACCGCTTCGACACCGCCGCCCCCGTCTACACCCACATCGCCGCCCTGTCGCAGCTGCGCGCAGACCACCCGGCGCTGGCGACCGGTGCGCAGATCGAGCGCTACGCCGACAACGGCGCGGGTGTCTACGCCTTCTCACGCGTCGACCGCGACGAGAAGACCGAGTACCTCGTGGCCCTGAACAACACCGCGGCCGACAAGACGGTCGAGGTGACGACCCTGACCGCAGATGCCTCGTTCGCCCCGATTTACGGCGCCGACCAGGGCCTCGCCACCGATGCCGCCTCGGTGACCTCGGTCACCGTGCCCGCTCTGTCGGCGGTCGTCTACCGCGCCGACACGACCGTCACCGCCCCCGAGGCGGCGCACGAGCTCTCGGTGTCGGCCCCGGCGCCGGGCGCGGCGCTCTCGGGTCAGGTGGCGATCGGAGCGGATGTCGCGGACGCGACGTGGCAGGAGACGAGCTTCGCCTGGCGCGTCGTCGGCTCCGAGGACTGGACGGCCCTCGGCACGGCCGAGGACACCGACCCGCGCGTCTTCCACGACATCCGCGGCCTCGAGACCGGCACCCTGGTGGAGTACCGCGCGGTCAGCGTCGATGCGGCAGGGCAGCGTTCCGCGGCGTCGACCTACGCCTCGGTGGGCAACGGCGTGACACTCGAGGTGCCCGAAGCGCCGGAGTCGCCGATCGACATGGTGACGGTGCCGGGCAGCCTGAATTCCGAGATGGGATGCGCGGGCGACTGGGCCCCCGGCTGCGAGGCGGCGAAGCTCACCCTCGGCGCCGACGGCATCTGGAGCGGCACCTTCGACCTCCCTGCCGGTGACTACGAGTACAAGGTCGCCATCAACGGATCGTGGGACGTCAACTACGGGGGCGACGGCGTGCTCAACGGGACCAACATCGCCATCACCCACAGCGGCGGCCCGATCACGTTCTACTTCGACCCGCGTTCGAACATCGCCCAGTCCACGGCCGAGGGCCCCATCGTGACCATCCCCGGTTCGATGCAGGACGAGCTCGGCTGCGCCGGCGACTGGGCGCCGGACTGCCTCGCGACCCTCATGGCCGACGGAGACCGCGACGGAGTCTACGAGTTCACCACCGACCAGATCCCCGCCGGGGCGTATGAGGCGAAGGTCGCCCACGGCCTGAGCTGGGATGAGAACTACGGCGTCGGCGGTACCCCCGGCGGCGGCAACTACAGCTTCAGCGCAGCCGACGGCGAGCTGGTGGTGTTCCGCTACACCCTCGACACCCACCTGCTCGAGATCGAGGTGACGAACCCGCCGCTCGCGGGTACCGGTGAGCTCCGTGCGCACTGGATCGACGAGAACACCCTCGCCTGGCCGAGGGACCTCGGGGCGGATGCCGCTGACGCGACCTGGCAGCTGCACGCCTCGCCCGCGGCATCCCTCGCCCTCGAGGACGACGAGATCGTCGGCGGCGACGCCTTCGATCTGACTGTGATCGACGGCGGACTGACCGAGGCTCAGCGGGCGGCATTCCCGGCCCTGGCCGACTTCGTCGCACTCGACGTATCGGATGCCGACGCTGCGGCGCTGCTGCAGGGTCAGCTGATGGTGTCGCAGCGGGGCGCCGACGGCGCGGTCACCGCCTTCACCGGCGTGCAGATCCCCGGTGTGCTCGACGACCTCTACGCCGGTGCGGTCGCCGATCTCGACCTCGGCGTGACCTTCGACGGTGACGTGCCGACGTTCCGCCTGTGGGCGCCGACGGCGCAGTCCGCGACGCTGCTGACGTGGGAGGCCGGCGGTGACCCGGCCGACGCCGAGCGTCACGAGGCCGAGTGGGACGCGGCATCCGGAGTCTGGACCGTCGAGGACGGCAGCGCGCTCGCGGGCGTCGAGTACCTCTGGGAGGTCGTCGTCTACGCCCCGTCGACCGGAGCGATCGAGACCAACCAGGTCACCGACCCCTACGCGGTCGCCCTGACGCTCAACTCGACCGCATCCGTCGCCGTCGACCTCGCGGACGACGACTGGCGCCCCGAGGCGTGGGAGGAGACCCCGGCGCCGGTCATCGACCGGCCGGTCGACCGCGCGATCTACGAGCTGCATGTACGCGACTTCTCGATCGGCGACACCACGGTCCCCGAGGAGGAGCGCGGTACGTACCGGGCCTTCACGCGCGACAGCGCGGGCACCGCGCAGCTGCGCGAGCTCGCCGACGCCGGCATCAACACCGTGCACCTGCTCCCGACCTTCGACATCGCCACGATCGAGGAAGACCGCGCCATGCAGGCGCAGCCCGACTGCGACCTGGCCTCGTACGGCCCCGCCGACACCGCGCAGCAGGCCTGCATCGAGGCGATCGCCGACGCCGACGGGTTCAACTGGGGCTACGACCCGTACCACTTCTCCACGCCGGAAGGTTCGTACGCGGTCGACGCCGAGGGCGGAGCGCGGGTGCACGAGTTCCGCGAGATGGTCGGGGCACTCCACGGCATGGGCCTGCAGGTCGTGCTCGACCAGGTCTTCAACCACACCGCCCAGTCGGGTCAGGGGGAGAAGTCGGTGCTCGACAAGGTGGTGCCGGGCTACTACCACCGTCTGAATCTGGCCGGCGCCGTTGAGACGTCGACCTGCTGCCAGAACGTCGCGACCGAGCACGAGCTCGCCGAGAAGCTGATGGTCGACTCGGTCGTGCTCTGGGCCAAGGAGTACAAGGTCGACGGGTTCCGCTTCGACCTCATGGGCCACCACTCCAAGGCGAACATGCTCGCGGTGCGCGCTGCGCTCGACGAGCTGACCCTCGAGGAGGACGGCGTCGACGGTTCGGCGATCTACCTCTACGGCGAGGGCTGGAACTTCGGCGAGGTGGCGAACAACGCCCTGTTCGAGCAGGCCACGCAGGGGCAGCTCGGCGGCACCGGCATCGGCACCTTCAGCGACCGGCTGCGCGACGCCGTCCACGGCGGCAGCCCCGTGGCCGGTGAGACGGTGCAGCAGCAGGGCTTCGGCACCGGGCTGGGCACCGACCCCAACGGTGCGCCCATCAACGGCACACCCGAGGAGGCGCTGGCCGACCTCGGTCTGCAGACCGACCTGGTGAAGCTCGGGCTCGCCGGCAACCTCCGCGACTTCACGCTCACCGATCACACCGGCGCGGTGAAGGCCGGCGACGAGCTGGATTACCGCGGATCGCCCGCCGGCTACGCCGAGCAGCCCGACGAGATCATCACCTACGTCGACGCGCACGATAATGAGACGCTGTACGACCTGTCGGTGCTGAAGCTCCCGGCTGACACCGCGATGGCCGACCGGGTGCGCATGAACACCCTGTCGCTGGCGACCACCGCGTTCGCCCAGACGCCGTCGTTCTGGCACGCCGGCACCGAGCTGCTGCGCTCGAAGTCGCTGGACCGCAACAGCTACAACTCCGGTGACTGGTTCAACCGCATCGACTGGACGGGGCAGGAGTCGACCTTCGGCTCGGGTCTGCCGCGTGCGGCGGACAACGAGGACAAGTGGGCGATCATGAGCCCGCTGCTGGCGGATCCGGCCCTGAAGCCCGCTGCGGCCGACATCGCCGCCGCCGAGGCATCCGCTCTGGATCTGCTGCGCACACGCGAGGATGTCGACCTGCTCCGCCTCGGATCGGCCGCGCTGATCCAGGAGAAGGTGTCGTTCCCCGGCAGCGGACCGGAGGCCCCCGCGGGCCTGCTCGTGATGCTCGTCGACGACCTCCTCGGTGAGGATGTCGACCCTGAGCTCAGCGGTGCGCTGGTCGTCTTCAACGTCTCGCCCGACGCGGTCTCGCAGACGCTGCCCGAGCTCGAGGGGCGCGCGTTCGCCCTCGCGCCGACGCTGGCGGACGGCACCGACGAGGTCGTCAAGTCCACGACGTGGGATGCCGCGACCGGTGCCCTGACCGTGCCGGCGCGCTCCGTGGCGGTGCTGGTCGAGGACCAGGCCGACGGCGGGTCCGGTGAGGAGCCGGGTGAGGGCCCCGGCGACGGATCCGGTGAGGGCCCCGGTGACGGATCGGGCGAGCAGCCTGGTGCAGGGTCCGGTGGCGGGTCGGATGACGACGGCGCGTCGACCGGCGGAGACTCGGCCGCCCCGGGTGTGCTGGGGGTGACCGGTTCGGAGCTGCCGTTCGGCCTCGCCATCGCGGCGGTGCTCCTCCTTCTCGGAGGGGCGCTGATGGTGATCCTTCGTCGGGCGGCGGTGCGGCGCGGCTGACCGCCCGTCACAGCGGACCACGTCGGGGTGGCGCAGGGTCTCACCCGAGATGTCCTGCGCGACCCCGACATCGGCTTACGCCGGAAGCGGCGAACCGACCCGAACCAGATTGCCGTCGGGGTCGACGAGCGCGAACTCGACCAGGCCGTACTCGGTGGTGGCGGGCGGCGTGATGCGGTGGCCGGTCGCCGCGTCGGGAACGACATGCGCTCGCCACTGCTCGTACAGCGATTCGGCGTCGTCGACGTAGAGGTAGCACATGCTCGCCGTGGTCAGCGGGTCGAGCTCGGGGTCTTCCGAGAAGTGAAGCGCGATGTCGCCGCGCGCGAGGATCAGGTAGTGCCACTCCTCGGGGGGCCGTGATCCGCGATCTTCGAAGCCGAGCGCCTCGTAGAACCGCAGGGTTCGCCGCAGATCGCGGCTGAGCAGGATGGGGACGGCCGACTCGCGCACGACGCCAGGCTAGCGCCGCCCCGCGTCAGAAGCCGTCGAGCACCGGGCCGCCGAAGATCAGCAGCGCCGCCGCGGCCACGGTGGCAAGGGTGGCCAGCAGCAGTCCGATGACGAGGACCGTGCCACCGATGGAGAGCAGGAAGGCCGTCGATTTACTCATACCTCGACGCTAGGAATCGGATGCCGCGACGGCATCGGCCCCGGGGTGTATCCCCGTCCCTCGCGAGGATGACCTTCGCCGCCCGCGCGGCCCGTCACGGCTCGCTCCCGCCGCGACCCGTCGAAAAGTGCGGCTCGTCGCGGGTCACGCCCGCCGTTTCTGACGGCTCGCGGGAACCGGCGTGGTTCGCGCGGCCCGCTCCCGCCGCGACCCGTCGAAAAGTGCGGCCCGTCGCGCGTCGCGACCGCCGTTTGTGACGGCTCGCGGGAAGGGGGACGGGGAGAACGGGCCGCGCGTCGCCCGGTAGTCGGGGATAGCCTGCTCGCATGCGGCGCGGCACGACGTGGATCATCGGTGGCATCGGCCTATCCTGAGCGGGGCTCTCGGGCTCCTCGGTGCGGATTCTGTGGGCCTTGCGGGTTCGGGCGTTCTGGCGATCGTGCAGAACGTCGCGTTCGCGGCATCCGCTCTTCTTCTGGCCGTCGGGATGACGCGAGCCGACAGCGTCGTCGCCCGGCGACCGGTCGCGTTCCTCGCGGGGACGGTGGGGCTCGGCGTCCTGGCGGTGATCCTCGGGTCGCGTCGTCGCGGCGCGACCGTCGAGGTCTTTCGGTCTTCGTGACCCGTCAAGAAGTGCGGCTCGGAGGGCGCCGCACCCGCAGATCGTGACGGCTCGCGGCGGATCTGGTCGTCGAGCGGAGCGCAGAAGGACGGAGGCCGGCGGCCGGCAGTGGGAGACGCAGGAGGGCCCCCGGACCGTGGTCCGAGGGCCCTCTGCGTTGTGTGGGTTACTCGCCGGCAGGGGTGGTACGGCGACGGAGGGCGAACAGCACGCCTCCCGCGACCAGCAGCAGCGCCGCGCCCAGGGCGGCGCCGAGCGGCAGCTCCGCGCCGGTGACACCGAGCTGACCGGCCGTCGAACCCGTACCCCGACCGCTGTCCGAGCCCGAACCGCTGCCCGAGCCCGAACCGTTACCGGCGCCGGGGGTCGATCCGCCGTCCCCATCGCCGGGCGCCGGGGTCTCGCCCACGACCGCTCGGCCGAGCGGCGCCGGCTCGACGACCTCGAACTCCTCGAAGTACGCCACGGATGCCGCGAGGTCGACCTGACCGGAGTCGGCCACGTTCGTGCCCTCGGCCAGGGTGAAGAAGTTGTCTCCACCGGCCGCGAGGAACGAGTTGGTCACGATGGTCATCTCGTCATCGGCGCCGATCGCCTCGCCGTTCAGCGTCATCGAGAGGATGCGCGAGCCGGCAGCGGCGTTCGGGTCGTAGACGTAGGAGAAGCCCTCCGACACACCCAGGTGCAGCTTCGGCCGAGACGAGCTTTCGGGCTGCCACTGCTCCTCGAGTACCTGCTCGAGCTGTGCACCCGTGAGGGTGAGCGTGACGAGGGTGTTCGCGAACGGCTGCACGTTGGCGACGTCGCGGTAGGTGACCGTGCCGTCCTCGCCGAACAGCAGGTCGGCGCGAAGACCGCCCGGGTTCATCAGCGCGATCTGCGCAGGCGTGCCCGCGTACGACTCGTTCGAGGTCGCCCACAGGTACATGTCGGCCACGAGGTTGCCGAGCGACGACTCGACCCCCCTGTCGTCACCCGGAGGGGTGCCGCCGCGGACGATGTCGCCCGTGATCGACCCGACCTCGACGCTGCCGAGCTCGTCGGCGACCTCGACGGCGTCGGCGACGATCGCCTCGACCTCGGGGTCGGCGGCGAACAGCGGCGCGTCATCCTCGCCGACCAGGGGCACCAGCGACCCACCGATCGAGACGAGCTCGCCGGTGGCGGTGTCCACGGAGATGTCGAGCTTGCCGAGCATGGTGCCGTACTGGTTCGCCTGGATGACCGGGCGCTCCGTTCCGGCGACACCGTTCACCGGCACCTCGCAGGCGTACGGCTGGTGGGTGTGACCCGAGACGATCGCGTCGATCTCCGCCGACGCGCCGTTCACGAGCGCGGCGTAGTCGCTGTCGCCCTGCGCGATGGTCGCGCAGTCCTCGGTGGGCGCTCCGTCGTGGGTGAGGAGCACAACGACATCCGCGGCGTCGGCCGACGTGATCTCGGCCGCGACACGGTTGGCAGCCTCGAGCTGATCGCCGAATTCGATCTCGGTGATGCCCGCAGGGCTCACGAGGGTCGCGGTGTCGGCGGTCACGGTGCCGATGAAGGCCACCCGCACGCCGTCGACGTCTTCGACCACGTACTCCTGCAGCGCGGGCTCATCGGTGCCCGCGAGGTACACGTTCGCGCCCAGCGCGTAGGGAGCCCCGGCGACCTCGTCGCCCTG
This sequence comes from Microbacterium sp. SLBN-154, assembly GCF_006715565.1. NCBI lineage: Bacteria > Bacillati > Actinomycetota > Actinomycetes > Micrococcales > Microbacteriaceae > Microbacterium > Microbacterium sp. SLBN-154. The sequence goes on along the minus strand of NZ_VFNL01000001.1, from coordinate 3,457,272 downwards.
GCCGTAGCGAGGGATGACGCGCTCGACGAGGTCGGCGAAGCCGGCGTCGAACTCGTGGTTGCCCACGGCTCCCAGGTCGAGTCCCGCCTCGACGAGGGCGTCGATCGTGGGGTTGTCCTGCTGGATGAACGACGTGAACGTCGACGCGCCGATCATGTCGCCCGACGAGACGAACAGCGTGTTGGGGTTCTCCGACTCGAACTGCGACACCGCACCCGCGATCACCGCGGCGCCCGCCTCGCCGTTGCCGAAGTTCGGCTCGATGCGACCGTGGAAGTCGTTGATCGTCAGCACCTGCACGTCGGTCGTGGTGTCGAGGGTCGAGTCCACCGAGTAGACGGTGGTCGATCCCGAGACCTCGTTGCCGACCGCGAGGAGCGGAGCGCCGGTGGGGGAGTCCTCCGCGGCGACGAACGCGATGCCCTCGGGGCCGAGGTCGCCGGCAGCGGCCAGACCGGCTGCATCCGTCGTGTCCTCGCCCGACACCGCGAAGTCGCGGTTGTTGAAGTACGTCACGAACGAGGCATCCGCGGGGCTTGAGAGGTCGAAGACCATGATGCCGCCCACGCGCTCGAGCCCGACGAAGGCGTAGGGCACCCCGTCGACCTCGCCGACCGTGACGCTCTCGGGCTCGGGCCCCTTGGCGTCGCTGCGCGTGTCGAACTCCGACGCGCCGTGATCGGAGTTGAAGTTGGCCGGAAGCAGTTCGGCGGTCAGGCGCTCGAACGCATCGCCCGAGTCCCACACGAGTTCACCGGAGGTGTTCCAGATCGAGAACGACCGGGCACCGTAGGAGTACAGCTCCTCGTAGCAGCCCTCGTCGGCGTTGAAGCCGTCTTCCTTCGACACGGCGAGGCGACCGAGGTCGGCTGCGCCCGTGAGCGAGGCGAGCGGGCTGTCGGCGCACACCGGGCCGTAGCCGTCGGTGGCGAGGTTGCCCACGCGGGACTCGTCGATGTACTCGCCCCACTCCCGGACGTCACCTTCGTTCGCCGTGACGAGGTAGGTCGCGCCACCGGTGGTGTAGGCGTCGATGGCGTCGGGCATGTACATGCCGTTCAGGCCCGGGTAGGTGTCGATGTTGATGGCCGGACCTTCGGCGGCGCCGTCGCGGTCGCTGGCATCGAGCCCTGCACCGGTCGCACCATGGTCCTTCGTGCCGAGCGGCACGATCGCCGACACGGTCGCCGACGCGAGGTCGACGACGGCGAGCGAGTTCGCCTCCTGCAGGGTCACATAGGCGGTGGCGCCGTCGACGGTGATGTACTCGGGCTCGAGGTTGCGGCTCACCGGGAGGTCGCCGGCGGGGTTCGGCCCGAACACGCGCACACCCTCGGGGAGGGGCAGCGATCCGCCCGCCTCGAAGTCGCGGAAGTCGGCGGTGGCGACAGCGCCCTGCCCCGGCGCGGTCACGCCGGCGGGCAGCGTCACGACGCTGATCGAGCCCTCGGGGTCGATCGTGAAGTCGTCGGAGGGCTCTCCCTCGTTGGCGGCGACGGCGTACTGCCCGTCGGCCGAGATGGTCACCATGTCGGGGAGTGCCCCGACGGTCACCGAGCCGAGGATGGTCGACCCGGCGGCGTTCGCGTCGAAGAACAGCAGCGAGCCCGGGTCGGTCTTCACCGGCGCTTCGAGGGCGATGACACCGAGCCCGTCGTCGCGGACGGCGACGGAGTTCGCCACGCCCGCCCCGCTGATGTCGAACTCCTTCACGATGTTCGTCGGGTCGGAGTAGTCGAGCACCGACACGGTCGCCGCCTGCGCGTTGACCACGAAGAGGCGGTCGCCGTAGGCGGCGACGATCTCGGCGGCCCCCTCGTCGAAGACGCCGGTTTCGAACGAACCGAGCGGCGTCAGCGACAGCGCTGCGTCGTCGGCGGAGGTGGTGATCGGATCGGTGACGATGGCGCCGAACGCCGCGCCCGGCGCGAGCGCCAGGGAACAGGCGACGGCCGCCGCGGTCAAGCCGGCCGCGGCGCGTCGATGAGATGAAGGCATGAATGTCCTCAGGTCGGGCGTGCCGGGGCGCACGCTCTCCGTGTCTAGCCACGGCACGTTTCAAATGGGTGAACCAGCCGGAAACGAACTGATACTCAGTAGACCTCGTAAATGCATGGATGTCCATCTAAAATGAGCAACGTGCCAAGGACGGCACGGAAGGAGCGGACGGATGTCGCAGACGATCACCCCCCACGCAAGCGAAACGCCATCGCGGTCGCAGCCGGTCGCCATGACCGAGGAGGATCGCGCCGCCATCCTCGAGGCGGTGCGCGATTTCGCCGCCACCGAGATCGCCCCCTATGCGCTGGAGTGGGACGAGAAGAAGACCTTCCCGCGTGACGTCCTCTCCCGTGCCGGCGAGCTGGGCCTGGGCGGACTGTACGTCGCGGAGGATGTCGGGGGCACCGCCCTCGCGCGCGTGGACGCCGTGGCGATCGTCGAGGAGCTCGCTCACGCAGACCCCTCGATCGCCGCGTACATCACGATCCACAACATGGTCGCGTGGATGATCGACACCTTCGGCACCGACGCCCAGCGTGAGCAGTGGCTCCCGCGGTTGACGGCCATGACCGACTTCGGCGGCTACTGCCTCACCGAACCGGGCGCCGGCTCCGATGCCGCAGCCCTCACGACCAGTGCCGTCCGTCAGGGCGATGACTACGTCCTCACCGGCGTGAAGCAGTTCATCTCCGGCGGCGGCGAGGCATCGGTGTACGTCGTGATGGCGCGCACGGGCGAGCCGGGTGCCAAGGGGATCACCGCGTTTCTCGTTCCCGGCGACACCCCGGGGCTGTCGTTCGGGGCGAACGAGAAGAAGATGGGCTGGAACGCCCAGCCGACCCGTCAGGTCATCCTCGACGAGGTGCGCGTTCCCGCCGCGAACATCCTGGGTGAGGAGGGTCGCGGCTTCCGCATCGCGATGACGGCGCTGAACGGCGGCCGGATCAACATCGCCGCGTGCTCGCTCGGCGGTGCGCAGTGGGCGCTCGACCGTGCGATCCGCTACGTCCACGAGCGGTTCACGTTCGGCGAACCGCTCGCCGAGAAGCAGGCCGTGGTCTTCGCGCTCGCCGACATGGCGACCGAGCTGCGCGCCGCGCGCGCGATGGTGCGGGATGCCGCGCTGGCGCTCGACGGGCACGCCCCCGATGTCGCCATGCAGTGCGCGATGGCCAAGCGATTCGCCACCGACGTGGGATTCCGCGTCGCCAACGACGCGCTCCAACTGCACGGCGGCTACGGCTACCTGCACGACTACGGCATCGAGAAGGTGGTGCGCGACCTGCGCGTGCACCAGATCCTCGAGGGGACCAACGAGATCATGCGCGTCATCATCGGCCGCGAACTGCTGGGGGGATGACGGTGCGCACAGCCTTCCTCGGACTCGGCCACATGGGCGCGCCGATGGCGCAGAACCTCGCCGCTGCCGGACACGAGGTCATCGGATTCGATGTCTCGACGGCGGCGCGCGAGAGCGCGGCGACGGCAGGCCTGCCGGTCGTCGACGCACCTCACGAGGCGGTCGCCGAGGCATCCGTCGTCCTCACCATGTTCCAGACCGGTCGTCAGGTCATCGACGCTTACGAGGGCGGACTCCTCGCCGCGGCGCCCGCCGACACGCTCTTCATCGACTGCTCCACCATCTCGGTCGAGGATGCCCGCATCGCGCACGGACTCGCCGAGGCGGCCGGTCACCGAGCGCTCGACGCGCCGGTCTCGGGTGGTGTCGTCGGCGCCGAGAACGCCACCCTGGCCTTCATGGTCGGGGGGAATGAGGATGACTTCGCTGCCGCCGAGCCGCTGCTGTCGGCCATGGGCCGCCGAGTGGTGCACTGCGGCGGCGCGGGTCTCGGGCAGGCGGCGAAGGTCTGCAACAACATGATCCTCGCCGCCTCGCAGATCGTGGTCGCCGAGGCCTTCGTGCTCGGAGAGCGGCTGGGGCTCAGCCACCAGGCCCTGTTCGACGTCGCGTCGAACGCGTCGGGTCAGTGCTGGGCGCTCACCACGAACTGCCCCGTGCCGGGACCGGTGCCGACGAGCCCGGCGAACCGCGACTACCAGCCGGGCTTCGCCGGAGCCCTGATGGCCAAAGACCTCGGACTAGCCGCCGACGCGATCGCCCAGACGGGTGTCGACGCCCGCGTCGGTCTACTCGCCCGCGACCTGTACCGCGCATTCGCGGACGGCGCGGGGGCCGGGCAGGATTTCTCCGGGATCATCACGATGATCCGATCCGGAAGCGACGCCCCTGGAGGACGAGGATGACCGAGTACGAGACGATCCTGGCCGAGACGCGTGGACGGGTCGGGTGGATCACGCTGAACCGGCCGAAGGCGCTGAATGCCCTGAACACGACGGTGATGCGCGAGATCGTCGACGTGACGACCCGGTGGGACGCCGATGACCGCATCGGTGCGATCGTCGTCACCGGCTCGGAACGGGCCTTCGCCGCCGGTGCCGACATCAAGGAGATGGAGGAGAAGTCGGGCCTGGAGATGCTCATGACCGATCACTTCGGCGGCTGGGCGCGATTCGCAGCGCTGCGCACCCCGGTGATCGCGGCCGTCTCGGGCTACGCGCTCGGCGGCGGATGCGAGCTGGCGATGATGTGCGACATCATCCTCGCCGCCGACACCGCCGTGTTCGGCCAACCCGAGGTGAACCTCGGTGTGATCCCCGGCATGGGCGCGACGCAGCGCCTCGTCCGCGCCGTCGGGCCCTACAAGGCCGCAGAGCTCATCCTGTCGGGGCGGAACATGACCGCCGACGAGGCGGAGCGCGCGGGGCTGGTGTCACGTGTTGTCCCGGCATCCGATCTCCTCGACGAGACGACCGCGCTCGCCGAGTCGATCGCCGCGAAGTCGTTGCCGTCGCTCTACGCGGCGAAGGCGGCACTGGATGCCGCGCAGGAGACCTCGCTCGCCGAGGGCCTGCGTTTCGAGCGGCAGGCGTTCGCTGCGCTGTTCGACACCGCCGACCAGAAAGAGGGCATGCGCGCGTTTCGCGAGAAGCGTCCGGCGGAGTTTCAGAACCGGTGAGCTACAGCGGCTCGGGGGTCGGGCGCGGGTCGTCGAAATCACCGGCCGCGCGGCGCATGCGGGCGATGATCGACACGAGCTCGTCGGTGTCGTCGGCGCTGAGACCAGGCTCCGAGAACACTTGGGCGTTGAGGGCTGCCGTCGCGCGCTCGGCCAGATCGCGCCCGGCATCGGTGAGGACGACGAGGGTGGCCCGGCCATCGACGGGGTGCGGCTCGCGACGGACGTACCCGTCGGCCTGCAGCCGGTCGACCGTGTTGGTCACGCTCGTGGGATGCACCTGCAGACGTGCGGATGCTGACGCCATGGGCATGCGCCCGGCCCGGCTGAAGCTCAAGAGGGTCAACAGCTCGTACCGGGCGAAGGTCAGACGGAAGGGGCGGAGGGTCGCATCCACCCGTGCGAGCATCAGCTGCTGGGCGCGCATGATCGACGTGACGGCGGTCATGCCCGCAGCGGCATCAGTCCAGCCGTGCGCGAGCCACTGGCGTTTCGCTTCGGCGATCGGATCGACCGGCAGACGTCGGGCCACGGCGGCTCCTTCCCGCTCCCACGGTACCGGGATCCCGGCCCGGGGCCCGGCTGCCGGCGGCACCCGCGGCAATAGACTCGATCAGACGGACAAGGAGGCTCCATGAAGATCGTGGTGCTGATCAAAGAGGTACCCGACACGTGGGGCGATCGGAAACTGAGCCTGGAGACCGGGCTCGCCGAACGCGACGCCAGCGATCGAGTGCTGGACGAGATCTGCGAACGCGCCCTCGAGGTGGGCCTTTCGTACGCCGACGCGCATGAGGGCACTGAGGTCGTCGTGCTGTCGATGGCGTCGGAAGCGTCGACGGCGACGGTGCGCAAAGGCCTGGCGATGGGGGCGGCGTCAGCGGTGCAGGTGGTCGACGGCGACCTTCTCGGCGCCGACATGGGACTGACGGCTGAGGTGCTCGCGGCGACGCTGCAGCGGATCGGTTTCGATCTCGTGATCGCGGGCAACCTCTCCACCGACGGCTCGGGCGGGATGATCCCGGCGATGGTGGCCGAGATCCTGGATGTGCCGAGCGCGACGAATCTGACGTCGGTCGAGATCTCCGACGGCGCCGTCGAGGGAGTCCGGCTGAGCGATGCCGGCTCGATGAGGGTGCGGGCAGAGCTCCCGGCGGTGGTCTCGATCACCGAGGCGCTCCCCGACGCGCGTTTCCCCAACTTCAAGGGCATCATGGCCGCGAAGAAGAAGCCGTTCGAGACGCTCAGTCTCGCCGACCTCGGCCTCGATGCCGCCGACCCCGAGGCGGCCCGCTCGATCGTCATCTCGCTGGCCGAGCGGCCACCGCGCGAGGCGGGCGTGAAGATCGTCGACGAGGGCGATGCCGGGCAGAAGCTCGCGGACTTCCTCGCTGAGAACCGGCTGGTGTGAGGGCGTGATGGCTGAATACGCGGATGACGCGATCCTGGTCCTTCTGGACGTGATGCCCTCGGGTGAGCTCGCCAAGAGCGCAGCGGGGCTCGTCGGGGCGGCTGCGTCGGTGGGGACACCGGTGGCACTCGTGGTGACGGACGACGGCGCTGCGGTCGCCGCGGCGGCGGCAGCGCTCGGCGCCGGCACGGTCCTCGTCGCGGCGCCCGGAGAGGGGCTCTCGGTTCCGGTCGTCGATGCGCTCGACGCCGCCGTGGCCGAGGTGCGGCCCGATGCCGTGCTGATCTCGCACTCGGTCGAAGGCCGCGAGGTGGCCGGACGGTTCGCCGCGCGCTCCCGCTCGGGTCTCTGCGCCGACGCGGTCGGCGTCTCCCGCGACGCCGAGGGCGTCGTCGCGCATCACTCGGTCTTCGGCGCGGCCTACAACGTCGATGCGGCGGTCACCTGGGGTGCGCCGGTCATCACCGTTCGGCAGGGCGCCGTCGAAGCGCGCGCCGAGGCGGTGACGGCGCCGGTCGTGGAAACGCTGACCGTGTCCGGGTCGGGCCGGCGCGCGGCATCCGTCCTCTCCGTCGAGGAGGCCGTCGCCACGTCGAGCCGGCCGGAGCTGCGGGGAGCGACGAAGGTCGTCTCGGGCGGCCGGGGACTCGGGTCGGCCGAGAAGTTCGCGCTCGTCGAGCAGCTGGCCGACGTGCTCGGCGCCGCCGTGGGGGCGTCTCGGGCCGCCGTCGACGCCGGCTATGTTCCGCAGTCGTATCAGGTCGGGCAGACCGGTGTCTCGGTGTCGCCGCAGCTATATGTCGCTCTCGGCATCTCAGGAGCGATCCAGCACAAGGCGGGCATGCAGACGGCCAAGACGATCGTCGCGATCAACAGGGACGGCGACGCGCCGATCTTCGGGATCGCCGACTTCGGTGTCGTCGGTGACCTCTTCACCGTCGTGCCGCAGCTGATCGAGGCGCTCGAGGCGAAGAAGAAGGCGTAACGGATGGCGACGTTCGCGCGGACCATGCGCCGTGGCCTGCCCCGGGTCGCCGGCGGCGACCCCTGGCCTCCGGCCGGTGAGGCGCCGCCGGTTGTCGAGGCGCGGCCGGTTGTCGAGGCGCCGCCGGTCGTCGAGGCGCGGCCGACCGCCGAGGCGCCGCCGACTGAGCCGCGACCGCAGCGGGTCGAAACGCCCGCCGACCCGTCAGAAAAGGTCGCTCCCGCGGCATCCGACCCGCAGAAATCGACGGGTCGCGAGCCGAGAAGGATGCGTCAGGGTCTGCCTCGGGTCGCCGGCGGTGAGCCGTGGCCACCGGCTGCGGCCACGCCGGAAGAGGGCCCACGGGCGCAGACCGACGAGGCGCCCGCCGCGCCCCCGGCCCCCGCCACGGCCACGGCCACGCCCGAGCCCGCGCCCGCGGCTGCGGCTGCGGCCCCGGCCGCGGAGCGAGCGGTGACCCGCGAAACACCCGCCGACCCGTCAGAAAACGTCGCCCCCGCGGCATCCGACCCGCAGGAATCGACGGCTCGCGGGGAAGTGAGGGTCCGACGCGGGCTCCCTCGGGTCGCGGGCGGCGACCCGTGGCCGCCGGCTGAATTCACGCCACGCCCTCGTGCTGCCGCAGCGCCGCCGGCCGATGCGCCGACGCGTCCGGCCGCCGTCGTCGCCGACCCGGAAGAATCTGCGACTCCGGCGCTACCCGTGCAGCAGAAATCGACGGCTCGCGAATTTCCGCGGGAGGGAGGCGGGGGGCCCGCAGGAGGCGGGAGGCCCGCAGAAGGCGAAGGACAATCCGCAGGAGACGAACGAGGTGTCATTGCGACGGTGCCCGCGGGCCCCCGCGCCCCGCTGCCGTTCACGCCGACCGTCTTCCCCGGTGCCGCGGCATCCGTTCGCCCTGCCCCGCCTGCCGAGCCCCGCCGCATCGGTCCGTACACCCCGGTCCAGTGGGCGGGGGTCGCCGCCGTCGGCGGCTTCACGCTCCTGGTCGCAGCGGGGCTCGTCGTCGTGATGGTGCGGTTCCTCCTGAGCGTCCCGCCCCTGCAGGGATTCGTCGAGCAGTTCCCGGGTGAGTACCACCTTCCCGAGTGGGCACCGGTCGGGATCCCCGCCTGGCTCGGGTGGCAGCACTTCTTCAACGTCTTCCTGATGGTGCTGATCATCCGCACCGGCCTCCAGGTGCGCACCGAGAAGCGGCCGACGGTGTTCTGGAGCCCGAAGGGCAACAAGCGCCGCAAGATCAGCCTCAACCTGTGGCTGCATCAGGCGCTCGACGTGCTGTGGTTGGCCAACGGCATCATCTACGTCGTCCTGCTCTCCACCACCGGTCAATGGGTGCGCATCGTGCCGACGAGCTGGGAGGTCATCCCCAACGCCGTCAGCGCGGGCCTGCAGTACCTCTCCCTCGATTGGCCGACCGAGAACGGCTGGGTCAACTACAACTCGCTGCAGCAGCTGGCGTACTTCGCCACGGTGTTCATCGCAGCGCCGCTGGCGATCATCACCGGAGTGCGCATGAGCGGCTTCTGGCCGAAGAACGCCGAGCGCCTGAACCGGCTCTACCCGGTGGAATGGGCGCGCAAGGTGCACTTCCCCGTGATGCTCTACTTCGTGGCCTTCATCGTCTTCCACGTGACGCTCGTCTTCGCCACCGGGGCTCTCCGCAACCTCAACCACATGTACGCCGCCCAGGGGTCGGTCGACCCGAACGCCTACGCCGACAACTGGGCGGGGCTCCTCATCTTCACCCTGTCGCTCGGCATCATCGTCGCGGGGTGGGTCGCCGCCAGACCCCTCGTCGTCGCGCCGATCGCCCGCCTGTTCGGCACCGTGAAGAGCCGGTGAGCGGGCGGGATCACCGCACCGGGGGATAACCCCCGGCGAAGAGTCCGGATGCCTCGGGCGCGCCGAACGGGCCGCAGTTCTACCGTGGGTGTCATGACCACAGCACCTCTCACCCCCGCCGCGCCGCGTGAGGCACCCAGCCCCGCGCCGGCGCGCCCCGCGAAGGTGAAATCGCAGATCGCCTCGCCCTCGCGCATCGCCTTCGCCATCGCCCACCTCGCGGCGCTCGGCGTCATCGGCTCCGCGCTCTTCGGATTCCTCTTCTCGCTCCTCGGCCTCGGTCTGGGCTTCCTCCTCGTCATCGGCATCGGGCTGATCTTCCTCGTGGGCCTCGTCTACGTGCTGTTCGCGCTCGGCTGGCTCGAAACCGCCCGCATCGACGGGCTCTACCACTTCGGTCTCACCCCGAGACGGCTGCGCCGCAGCGGCAGGCCCGGCTTCGGCGGCTGGATCCGCTCCCTGGGCCAGCAGGCGATCGACCCCGGCATGTGGCGGGCCATCGCGAACCTCGCCGTGGCCACCCTCCTCGGCGGGATCACCCTCTTCCTCTTCCAGGCGATCTCGAGCGGCATCGTCTTCACCTTCAGCCCCCTCTTCGCCGACGACGGCGTCCTCCGGCTCTTCGGAACGGGCCTCGTCGTCGCGAGCGGCTGGGCGGTCGTCGCCGGCATCCTCGTCGTCGTCCTGGCCGCGGCCGGCATCGTCGGCCTCGCGATCCTGCACGGCGTGCTCGCCCGGGCGATCATGGTGCCCTCCCGCGAAGCACAGCTGGCCGAGGAGGCGCGGACGTCCAACGCGCAGCGGGTCGGGGCGGTCCGCGCCGCCGACGTCGAGCGCACCCGCATCGAGCGCGATCTCCACGACGGCGTCCAGCCGCGGCTGGTCTCGGTCGGGATGACGCTGGGCCTGGCTCAGCAGAAGCTCGACACCGATCCGGCAGCCGCCAAAGAGCTCATCGCCGAGGCGCACACCTCCACGAAGGCCGCCATCACCGAGCTCCGGCAGCTCGCCCGCGGCATCCACACGTCGGTCCTCGACGACCGGGGTCTGGACGCCGCCCTCTCGGCCCTCGCGGCGCGATCGGTGGTGCCGGTGCAGATGGATGTGCGGATGGACGGGCGCTGCTCGCGAGACACCGAGGCGGCGGCCTACTTCGCCATCGCCGAGGCTCTCACCAACGCCGCCAAGCACGCCCGCGCATCGGAGTGCCGCGTGGTCGTCCGGCTCCGAGACGAGCCGCAGGCCGGATCCCGCACCCTGTGGGCGCGGGTCGAGGACAACGGCGTCGGCGGTGCCCAGGTGATCGCCGGCGGCGGCATCGACGGCATCATCAACCGGGTGCTGGCCGCGGGTGGCACCGCTCGGCTCGACAGCCCGATCGGCGGGCCCACCTCGGTGGAGGTGAACATCCCGTGCGCATCCTGATCTGCGAAGATTCCGCGCTGCTGCGCGAGGGCCTCAGCCGGCTTCTCGCCGACGCCGGCCACGAGGTGGTCGCCGCCCTTCCCGACGCCGAGCACCTCGACGACACGGTCGACCGGGTCGTCCCCGACCTCTGCATCCTCGACGTCCGGCTCCCGCCGACCTGGTCGGACGAGGGCATCCGCGCGGCCCTCTCGCTGCGGGCGCGACTGCCGCAGCTGCCGGTCCTCGTGCTCTCGCAGTACGTCGAGGAGCGCTACGCCGCCGACCTCATCGCCGCGAGCGGCGGGGCCCTCGGATATCTGCTGAAGGACCGCGTGGCCGACGTCGGGGAGTTCCTCGACGCGGTCGGCCGGATCGGCGAGGGCGCCACCGTCCTCGACCCCGAGGTGGTCGCGCAGCTGCTGGCCCGGCGCCGCCGGGACGAGCGGATGCAGCGGCTCACCGACCGGGAATCCACCGTGCTGGCCCTCATCGCCGAAGGGCGATCGAACCAGGCCATCGCCCGCACGCTCCACGTCAGTGAGGGGAGCGTCGAGAAGCACATCACCGCGGTCTTCCAGAAGCTCGACCTCGAACCCGACGACTCCGGCAACCGCCGGGTGCTCGCCGCCCTCGCCCACCTCGAACACGGCGGCCCCGCCGCCCCCGCACCCCGTCCGCAGAGCGGACCCTCCCAGACAGGATCGAACCGATGAGCACCGTCCCTCCTCCGGCCTCCGAGCCGGCACAGCCCACTCCGCCGACCGCACCCGAGCGTCCGACGCAACCGGACGCACCCCGTTCCGCCGCGCCTCGCGTGGTCGCCACCCTCATCGGCGCCTTCGGCGCCCTGGTCATCCTCGGCACCCTCGGCTCCGCCGCAGTGGCCACAGCCTCGGCCGCCGTCACCGGCGATGGCGGCGGGAGCAGCGCCACCGACAGCACCGTCGACGCCGCCGGAGCGACCGAGGTGGAGACCGAGGTGGGAGCCGGGAGCCTCAGGATCGAGTTCGCCGACGTCGATGAGGCCACCCTCGAGGTGACCCGTGGGTGGGGCGCCGATCAGTGGCGCCTCGAGCGCGTCGAGGACACGATTCGGGTGTCCTCGCCCGACCGATGGTGGGGCGGATGGATGTTCGGTGACCGGTCAGAGGCGGTGCTCACCCTTCCCGACACCCTCGAGGGGGTCGACGCCGACCTGACCACGAACGCGGGCGACCTCCGGGTCGTCGACGGGGACTTCGGAGAGCTCGTCCTCGACCTCGGCGCAGGCAGCATCGACATCACCGGCTCCGCCCGTTCCGTCGACGCGACGGTGTCGGCTGGTCAGGCCGACCTCGAGCTGTCGGATGTCGCCGAAGCCGACGTCACGGTCAGCGCGGGCGACATGGACCTCGTCCTCACCGGGACGCAGCCGGGCGAGATGACGTTCGACGTCAGCGCGGGACGGGTCACGGCGACCGTGCCCGAAGGCGAGTACGACGTCACCTCTGAGGTCTCCGCAGGCGACTTCGACAACGGCCTCGGCTCGACCCCGGGCGCCCGCAGCACCGTCGAGGTCAGCGTCACCGCGGGTCAGGTGGAGCTGCGCGCCGGCTGAGGGTCATCCGCCTCGGCACCGTCGACCCCGGGGTCACCGGGTACGCCGAGGGGTTCACCACCGGCACGGCCGGCGGCGAACCCCTCGGCGTAGGCTTCGTCGGCGCCGAGGCGGAACATGTCGCGCTCCCATGGGCGCACGATCGACCGGGCACCCGGGAGATCGAGATCTCCCACCAGGTCGCCGCGGCCGCGGACGACGGCGACGGGCCGGCGTCCGACCTTCCCCTTCACCAGATCAGCCGCGGCGCACATTTCATCGGCGACGCACGGCATCGTCACCGCGAGCGGCCGCCCCTCGGCATCCGTCGTCCCTCTGAGGTCTTCGAAGACGGTCACTCCGCCGGCGCCGATGGCGTGATCGGTCTGACCTTCGCGCCATGCGCGTCCGAGCGTGTCGGAGATGAGCACGCCCACGCGCACGCCAAGACGTGAACGCAAGCCCTCCGCGAGCGTGCGGGCGGACCGGTCGGGGTCTTCGGGCAGCAGCAGCACCGTCCCCTCGGGGGTGTTGGACGCGTCCACTCCGGCAGCGGCGGCGATGATGCCGAGGCGATTCTCGACGATGCGGGTGACGTGTCCGCTCGGACCTTCGCGCCGCGCGACGACACGCACCGACTCCGCGGTGATGGCGTCCTCGCGATCGTCCGCCTGGACGAAGCGCCCTTCGGCCTTGGACACGACCTTCGAGGTGACGACGACGATGTCGCCATCCTGCAGGGTGTCGGCGGCCGCGGTGCCGATGATCGAGACGAGATCGTCACCGGTGGTGATCTCGGGGATGCCCTCCAGCGCCCAGACGCTCAGCACGGCGGGTTCAGCGGACGAACCGGACCTCGGTGAGCGTCTCGCCGAGGAAGGGCTCGGTGTGCGAGGCGCCGTCGAGGCTGAAGCCGTTGCGCTCGTAGAAGCGGTGCGCGCGGGGATTGTCTTCGGCCACCCAGAGGTAGAGGGGCTCGCCGTTCTCGACCGCGGCGTCGAAGAGCTTCTGTCCGATCCCCTTCCCGTGATACGCATCGAGAAGGTAGATGAAGTACAGCTCGCGGTTGCGGGGCGCATCCTTGTCGCGGGCCGGTCCCGAGCCGACGAACCCGACGATCTCGCCGTCGACCAGGGCGGCGCTCATCTTGAACTCGGGGCCCTGGACCGCCCAATGGGTCCACAGTTCGGCCAGCCGGCGGGGGGAGATCTTCTCCAGCGCCGCCTTGCTGATCACCTGGTCGTACGTCTCATGCCAGCACGTGGCGTGCACCTGGCCGAGAGCGACGGCATCGACGTCTCGCACCGGCCGCACCACGACATCCGTTCGCAGTTCAGCGTCCATGGCCAGACTCTACGCGCGGGTTCCGACGTCGCGAAATCGAGCGGGAAGCCACGGGAAAACTGTCGATCCCGCACAACCGAATCGGCGGAATCATCGTTCCTGGCTACGATCCGAGACCGTGAACGTCCTCTGGCGCACCCTGCTCGTCCACCTCCTCGCGCGCCTGCGCCTCCGCCGCGAGGGGTGGTTGACCTTCCAGGACGTCGGGCGCATCCGGCTGACCACCCTGCCGACCGACATCGACGTGCTGCGGCACATGAACAACGGGCGCTACCTGTCTCTGTTCGACCTCGGACGCTGGGACCTCCTGGTGCGCACCGGGATGGTCGATGCGATGCGCAGGCACGGGTGGTACGGGGTGGTCTCGAGCGAGACCATCACCTTCCGCAAGTCGCTGGAGCTCTGGCAGCGCTTCGAGCTCCAGACCCGGATGCTCGGACACGACGACCGCGCCCTGTACCTCGAGCACCGGGCGCTGGTACGCGGTGAGATCTACGCAAGGGCCATCATCCGCATCCGGATGCTGAAGCGCTCGGGCGGCACCCTTCCTCACGAGGAGCTGTTCGCCGCGGTCGGCCGCCCCGAAGGGATGCCGGACGTCGAGCCCTGGGTTCACGACTGGGCCGCGGCATCCGCTCTGCCGTCGACCCGTCTGCCGGCCCCCAGCGACTGGAGCTGAGCCGGTCTACTCTTCCGGCTCGGGAACGATCATCAGCCCGCCCGGCGAGTTCGCCGACTTGGACAGCGCGTCCAGCCACGCGGGGTTGAGCTTGGGCGTGCGACTGCCGAAGTACTCGAACGCCACGGGGATGTTCGGGCTGAGCCACACCGAGGTGCGGCCCATGCCGTTTCGGGTGGGGTCGGTCCAGGTGAAGGAGAACTGCTCGCCACGGCGGAGCTTCGACCACACCACGGCCTGCAGGTGCGCCAGGACGCGGTCGTCCAGCGCGACGGTCAGTTTGGAGTCGTAGGTCAGAGTTCCCATCGTGACCAGCGTAATCTGCCGCGGGGCCGCAGCGATCAGGACGGCCGGATCCGGACGGGGTGTCGCATTATAGGTACCTCACGCCCGTTTGTCTGGTGTTGCTCGAAATGGGCATACTTGTGACCCTGAGAGACATGGACCCCTGTGCAACCCTCGCCACCGAGTTGCGCGCGGCCGTGCCTGCCGGCGGACTCTCGATAGAGTTCCAGCCGATCTTCGACCTCGACGGGTCCAGTGAGCCGGATCGTCCCGTCGCGGTGGAAGCCCTCTGCCGCTGGCATCATCCTCGATTCGGCACGATCTCGCCCGTGCATTTCATCCCTCTCGCCGAGACCCACGGCATCATCGCCGACCTCGGCGCCGCCGTCCTCACCCGCGCCGGCAGGCAGGTTGCCGCGTGGCAGCGTGCCGGTCACGATCTGGGCCTGTCGGTGAACGCGTCGCCATCGGAGTTCTCGGCCGCCTGGGTCGACACCGTCGCCCAGCGCGCAGCCGAGCTCGGCCTGTCGCCGGGCAGTCTCACGATCGAGATCACCGAGTCACCCGCACCGCAGTTGCTGCCGCGCGTGCTCGCGGTGCTCGAGCGCGCCCGGGCAGCCGGCCTCGGCCTGTCGATCGACGATCTCGGCGCCGGCGACACCACGACCCCCATGCTCGACGCGCTGCCGCTGACCGAGGTGAAGATCGACCGGTCCCTGACGCAGCGGACCGACGCCGAGGCGGACCAAGCGGTCGCGGCCGCGGTCGAGCAGGCGCGGCGGAACGGATGGTCCGTCGTCGCCGAGGGGATCGAGACTCAGGACGACCTCGAACGCGCGCGTCGCCGCGGGTGCGACCGGGGCCAGGGATTCCTCCTCGGTAGGCCCATGCCCGCCTCGGAGCTGACCGCCCTGCTGTCGGCCTGACCTGGACTCAGATCCCGCTGTAGTCGTCGATCACCATGTCGGTGTCGTCGTGAGCGTTGCCGTGGGCCTGCTCGGACGGGACGTCGATCTGCGTCCAGGTGACGGGCATGCCGGGGGAGAAGAGGATGTCGATGCCCGGGCCGCCGCGCAGGGGCGGGATGTTGACATAGCCGCCCCCGGCCTTGATCGCGTCGAGGATCTTGCCCTTGAGTTCGGTGACCGGGTCGGGAAGGAAATAGTCACGCCCGTCGACAGTGAGTCGGTTCACGATGGCCATCCCACCAGAGTACGGGAACGCGTCGCGACGAACGTAGGATCGACAACGATGGGTACCTTGCACTATGGCGCGCCTTCGGTCGCCGTTCCGATCGATGACCGCACGCTCGCGCACCTCGAACTCGTGATCGTGGCCAAGCTCCGTCGACGTGAGAGCACGTCGCTGGCCGTGATCGACGACAACACCAACCGCCGTCAGGCGCTGTGGATCTCGCCCGCGAGCACGCTGCGCTTCGAGTACGACGGGCCCATGCCCGAGATCAACAAGGCCTGGCTGCAGGACCTCGTCGACTCGGCGAATTCACCCGGTGGCCTGCGGCTCCTGCCCGAACCCGGCGCCTGAGCTCGTCGCCGGCGCAGTAAAGCCGGATCAGCGCGAGACGCGACCGCGTCCGGCGCGCTTGGCGCGGTACATCGCCGCGTCGGCGGCTTCCAGCAGCTCTGACGAGGTCGGCCGCTGGGCTGCCGCGACAACCCCCGCCGACGCCGTCATCCGGATCGACAGATCCTCGACCACGACCGGCTCAGCGAGGGCGAGGAGCGCGCGCTCGGCGATCGTGTGCGCGTCGGCCTCGTCCACCTCACGGCAGATGAGGATGAACTCGTCGCCACCGAAACGAACGATGACGTCCTCGGATCGGGCGCTGTGGGTCAGGCGCTTGCTCACGGCCACGAGCACCGCGTCGCCGACCTCGTGCCCATGGGTGTCGTTGACGGCTTTGAAGTCGTCGAGATCGACGAAGATCATGGCGACGCCGTGCTCCGTCTCGCGCAGGAGCTCCTCGAGCCGGTCGTCGAGGAATCGTCGGTTGTGAAGTCCCGTGAGGGGGTCGTGGAATGCCAGCTCGGCGAGTTCCGCTTCGTTTCGTCGTTCCATGGCCGCGCGGATGTCGAGGGCCAGGTCCTCGGCGTCCTTCACCAGGTCGCCCCACGGGAGGCTCCGCCCCGTGACGCTCTCCTTCCACGCCGAGAACGACCGCCGCGGCGACAGCGGGTGGTCGCGATTTCCGGCGGTCTGATCTCCCAGCCAGTTCACCTCGCGCGTCACCTCGCCGCGCACGAATACGAGGCAGTCGTTGGGCTCCCCGAGCGAGACGCTGAGGATCCCGGCGACACCGGGGATCTCGACCGCGAGCTCGGGACGCTCGATCGGCAGCGCCTCCGAGCTGAAGGGTGCGGTACCGAGGTCATCGACGACCGCGCCGAGCAGCTCGGGTTCGGGCACGTCGCCGATCGTGCGGGCCACGCCGCCCAGGCGCAGGTAGGCGCCGTCGGCCGGCACCGCGTCGAGCACGGTCTTCGGCCCGTCCAGAAGCGCCGCGTGCACGTCGAGTGCGCCGTAGAGCGGTGCGACGACCGCAGACCGGCGCTCTCGGGCCGAGAGCTGTCGACGAAGCTCGTCGATCTGGCGGGCCGCGGTGAGCTGCATCGTGACCTGGCTCGCCAGCACCTCGAGCGAACGACGGAGAAGCACCGGCACCCGCCGCACAGTGCGATGCGCGCACGTGAACATGCCGACGAGTCGGTCATCGGCGACGAGCGCGAACGAGACCGTGGCTGCCTGGCCCATGTTGCGCATGAACTGCAGGTGGTGCGGTGATACGGCCCGCAGCTCGGTGGTCGTCAGGTCGAGGGGGCCCAGCTCCGGGAGGAGGGTGACCAGCGCCTTGCCGTCGTCGTGGGTGTCGACGATCGCCCGCGATCGCTTCTGCAGGTAGAGGGCGCGCGCCTGCGGGGGGATGTCGGATGCGGGGAAGTGGAGACCCAGGTACGACTCCATATCGGGTTCGCGCTCGTCCGCGACGATCTCGCCGTGGCCGTCGTCGAAGAAGTCGTAGCACATCACCCGGTCGAAGCCCGTGATGGCCTTGATCTCGGCGGCGGCCCGCCGGCGCAGCTCGGTGGCGTCGACGATCCCTGCGAGGCGCTGGATCGCGGTGACGACCCCGGTGCGCACGTACTCCAGGTCGGGGACGGTCGGCTCGAGCTCGATGATGACGGGGTCGCTGCCTCGGTGCACGATCGCGTCGTGCTCGGCGTCGTTGAAGCGCACCCGGATCGGGTCGAGCGCGACGCCGTGCGCGTAGGCGTCGCGGAGCCGGTCGTCGCCGATCTCATTGATCGTGAGCCCGAGGACGTCGGCAGCATCCTCGCTGGCGACCATGACCGTGTCGGTCTGCGCGTCGACCGCGAGCAGGGTGCCGAACGACTGGATGCGACCGGGGGTGGCGAGCGGCTCAGTCGAACATTCGAGGAGCCGCTGATGCTCGTCCGGACCCCACGCGCTGTCCGTCGGGGTGAATGGGGTGGTGTTCACCTGTGCCTTCCCTTGCGAGAAGAGTCCGCCCGAAGCGACGCCACAATCCGCGCAGCGTCCATGGTAGGCATAATTCCTCCTACCGCAGGGCCGCCCGGTGCACAAGCGCCTTCCCCGCAGCCCTTGCACGCGGTTCGGTGGGAGTGTGGACACCACTACTCTCATCTGGGTCGTCGTCGCCGTCGTCGCCGTTCTCGTCATCGCGGGGATCGTCATCGGGCTGGTCGCTCGCCGGCGCTCCACCGCACATCGCGAGGCGCAGCATCGCAAAGCCGAGGAGATCCGCGAGAAGGCTCGCGAGTCCGAGATCGCGGCTCAGGAACGCGAGGCCGAGGCAGCGCGGGCACGCGCCGATGTCGCCGCTGCGGCTGCCGACGCCGAGCGCGCGAAAGCCGATGCCGCCCGAGCGGAGGTCGAAGCGCGCCGGCGACAGGGTGACATCGCCGAGCACGAGGCGGATGCTGCCGAGAGACGAGCCGAATACGAGGAGAGCCTGGCCAAGGCCGATGAGATCGATCCCCTGGTGAGCGACCGGGAACGGGCGGCGCCCGCCGACCGCGCGGGAGACCAGCCGGCGCCGGCGGCCGACCGCCGGTACGACGGGCACGATGGCCCGCTCATCGACACGGGAGACGGTGACCGGACGGATCGGACCGACACGCGCACCGACCGTCGCGATCCCGGCGCAACAGGGGCGTGATCGCGTTCTAGTCTGGATGCCATGGTGACCAACCCTTTTGGGGGCGATATCGACCTGGCGGCATCCGGCGACGATCTCGCCGAGAGCGCCGTGCAACTGGCGCAGCGGTGGATCACCGAGAGCGCCCAGGTCGATGTCGACCCCTCCGCCGCCCGCCTCGCCGGTGTTCTGAAAGACCCGAACGGTCTGCCGTTCACGATCGGGTTCGTCGACGGCGTGATGCGTCCGGAGAGCCTCGGCGCAGCGGCATCCCAGCTCCACCGGGTCGCCCCGCTCGTGCCGGATTTCCTTCCCTGGTACCTGCGCGGCGCCGTGCAGGTCGGCGGAGCGGTCGCTCCGGTGCTGCCGACGCCGGTCGTGCCTCTCGCACGTCGGGCGCTTCGCGAGATGGTGCGCCACCTCATCGTCGACGCGCGGCCGAAGAAGCTCGGGCCCGCCATCGCCGAGTTGCGCGCGGCCGGCGCGCGGCTCAATCTGAACCTGCTGGGTGAGGCCGTTCTCGGCGAGGACGAGGCACTGCGCCGACTCGACGGGATCCACGACCTCATCCGCCGGCCCGACGTCGACTACGTCTCGGTGAAGGTGTCGGCGATCGCGAGCCACATCTCCATGTGGGCCTTCGACGAGGTCGTCGACAAGGTCGTCGACCGGCTCATGCCTCTGTACCTGTCGGCGGCGTCGGATGGCACCTTCATCAACCTCGACATGGAGGAGTACCGCGACCTCGACCTCACCATCGCCGTCTTCACCCGCATCCTCGAAGACCCTCGTCTCGCCGGCCTCGACGCGGGGATCGTGCTGCAGGCCTACCTCCCCGATGCGCTTCCGGCGCTGCAGGAACTCACGGCGTGGGCTCGGGCGCGGGTGCGCGGGGGAGGCGCGGGCATCAAGGTGCGCCTGGTGAAGGGCGCGAACCTCGCCATGGAGAGGGTCGACGCGGTCATGCACGGCTGGGAGCTGGCGACCTACGGCTCGAAGCTCGACAGCGACGCCAACTACCTGCGCTGCCTCGACGAGGCGCTGCGCGCGGAGAACGCCGTCGCCGTGCGGGTGGGCGTCGCCGGGCACAACCTCTTCGACATCGCCTACGCGTGGCTGCTCGCCGGCGACCGCGGGGTGCGCGACCGGGTCGAGTTCGAGATGCTCCTCGGCATGGCGCAGGGTCAGGTGCAGGCGGTCTCGCGCGAGGTCGGACCTGTGCTGCTGTACGTGCCGGTCGTCGCCCCCGACGAATTCGACGTCGCCATCAGCTACCTCGTCCGACGGCTCGAGGAGAACGCCTCCAGCGAGAACTTCCTCTCCGCGGCGTTCGATCTCGCCGATGACACCGCCCTGTTCGAGCGCGAGCGCGATCGTTTCCTCGCCTCGGTCGCGCGGGCGGCCGACCCCGAGCTGCCGTCGGGTCCGAACCGGATGCAGGATCGCACCGGTGCCGGACAGGTCGCCGACAGGGCGATGGATGCCGCTCGAGGCGCTCTGCTGCGGCCGATGCCGGAGGCCGATGATGACGGGCTGACCCGCGAAGTGCTCGGGATCGCCCGCTCGGTCTCGGTCGATCCCGGAGAGACCGTCCCGATCGCGCCCGAGGTCGGCGGGATCCTCTTCGGCGGCCAGGAGATCGTCGAGACCGCGGTGTACGCGGCACGCGAGTCGGGCCCCGCCGCGCTCGGCGCACCCGGGTTCGCCAACGCGCCGGACTCCGATCCCGCGCTCCCCGCCAACCGTGGGTGGGCGCGCGAGATCCTCGGCCGCGTCTCGGGGTCGCAGGCGGGGGTCGGTACGATCGCCGCGGCCCGGCTCGAGGACGCCGCCGAGGTCGATGCCGTGATCGACCGGGTGCGGTCCGCGGCAGAGGCCTGGGGCGCGCGGCCCGCCGCTGATCGCGCCGAGGTGCTCGCCGCGGCCGGCCGGGCACTGGAAGCGCGCCGCGCGGAACTCATCGAGGTTGCCGCGTCGGAGACCGGGAAGGTCTTCGCCGAGGCCGACGTCGAGGTCAGCGAAGCGATCGATTTCGCCCACTACTACGCCGCCACCGCTCGCGAGCTCGATCGGGTCAGCGGTGCGGTGTTCGTGCCGGCGCGACTCACCCTGGTCACCCCGCCGTGGAACTTCCCCGTCGCCATCCCCGCCGGCGGGGTGCTCGCCGCGCTCGCCGCAGGATCGGGCGTGGTCTTCAAGCCCGCGCCGCAGGCGCGACGCTGCGCTGCCGTGGTCGCCGAGGCGCTGTGGGAGGCGGGGGTGCCCCGCGATGTCCTCTCCCTCGTCGACATCGAAGAGGGGGAACTCGGCCAGCGCCTCATCGCGCACGAGGGCGTGGATCGCGTCATCCTCACCGGCTCGTGGGACACCGCCGCCCTCTTCCGCTCCTGGCGGCCCGACCTGCCGCTCCTGGCCGAGACCAGCGGCAAGAACGCGATGATCGTCATGCCGTCGGCAGACCTCGACCTCGCAGCATCCGATGTGGTCAAGAGCGCTTTCGGCCATGCGGGCCAGAAGTGCTCGGCAGCGTCGCTGGTGATCCTCGTCGGGCCGGTGGCCCGCTCGGAGCGGTTCGTGCGGCAGCTGGTCGACGCCACGACGTCGCTGCGCGTCGCACCGCCCACCGACCCGCTCGCCGAGGTCGGCCCCGTCATCGAGGCGCCGCGGGGCAAGCTCGACTGGGCTCTGACCACCCTCGATGAGGGGGAGAAGTGGCTCGTCGAGCCGCGCGCGCTCGACGGGTCGGCGGAGTACGAGGGGCGCCTGTGGCGGCCGGGCATCCGCACCGGCGTCAAGCCCGGTTCGCGGTTCCATCGCGAGGAGTTCTTCGGGCCCGTACTCGGCGTCATGCAGGCCCGCTCGCTCGCCGAGGCGATCGAGCTGCAGAACGCCGTCGACTACGGCCTGACTGCGGGCCTGTACACCCAGAACCCCGACGACCTGGCGGTCTGGCTCGACCGAGTCGAGGCCGGCAACCTCTACGTCAACCGCGGCATCACCGGCGCCATCGTGCAACGGCAGCCGTTCGGCGGGTGGAAGCGCTCATCGGTGGGGGCCGGCGCCAAGGCCGGAGGCCCGAACTACCTCATCGGGCTCGGAACGTGGCGGCCTTCGACCGGTTCACCGCCCTCGGCGACGCTGCACCTGCGCGGGCTCGACTCGCGCATCACGACGCTCATCGAGGCGGCGCAGCCGACGCTCGACTACCAGGCCTTCGAGTGGCTCCGCCGCGGGGCGCTGTCGGACGCGATCTCGTGGGACCGCGAGTTCGGTCGGGTGAAGGACGTGTCGCAGCTGGGCGTGGAGCGGAACCTCTTCCGCTACCGGCCCGTCGGTGTCGCCGTCCGGGCGACCGGGGACGCCCCGTGGCAGGCGCTCCTGCGCGTGATCGTCGCGGCGCTTCGCGCCGGGTCGGAGGTCACCGTCAGCGCGCCGGTCGGGATGCCGGCGGGGGTCCGCCGCGTGCTCGGCGAGGAGCAGGTGTCGGTGTTCGTCGAGAGCGACGAGGAGTTCGAGGCCCGCATGGTCGAGGCACGCCAGGCGCGCGTGCGGCTCGTCGGGCCGCCGTCCTCGGTCAGGGCGGTGCACGCGGCGCTCGCCGACGCCCTCTCGGGCGACCCCGACGTCGCGGTCTACGCCGGCGAGGTCACGACGGCGGGCCGGATCGAGCTGTTGCCGTTCCTGCGCGAGCAGTCGGTCACCATCACCGCGCATCGCTTCGGCAACCCCGATCCCTGGTCGGCCGAGGTCATCTGATGGCCCTCGAGGTTCGTCGCCTCGAGGCGCCGGACATCGAGAGCATCGAGGCGCGAGAACCTCCGGGGCAGGGCTTCGCCCGCGCGATGTGGGAGCTGCAGCAGCGCGGCGAGTCCGTTCTGCTGGTGGCGTGGAGCGACGGGGTGCCGGTCGGCTCGGCGCAGCTGGATCTGCGGAGCGATCCGTGGGAGGTGAAGAACCTCCACGTCGACGAGCAGGCGCGCGGCCAGGGGGTCGGAACCGCGCTGATGGCGGCGGCGGAACGGCTCGCCGCCCCTACCGGGCGACTGACCGTCGGCGTCGGTGTCGACAACCCTCGGGCGCGTGCCCTCTACGAGCGGCTCGGCTACAGCCAGACCGGGCAGGAGACCACGACGACGTATGAGTACGTCGACGAGCGCGGCGCGCGGCGCACCGCCACCGAGACCGACGTGCTGCTGGTGAAAGACCTGGCGGCCGCGGCTCATATCTGAGCGAGGGCCGCGCTGTCCTGAACTCCTGCAGATCGGGCGTCGGCGGGGCCTGCAAGCGCCGACCGACGGCCTCCACGTCGATTCTGCAGGAGTTGAGGACAGCGGCATCGGCACAACTCCTCAGATTCCGCGCCGGACGGGTCGGAAACCCCGTCTATGCGGGGGTCCGACGCCGTCCATGAGGAGTTGTGCAGGTCGGCGCCCCCCAGGTCGCGGGATGTAAAAGATTCTTGACACCGCGCGCCCTGCCGCCGTACGGTGAGTGTCAAGAATCTTTGACATCGGAGGACGCGATGGCGTACATGGAGAGAACGATCTGGGCTCAGCTCATCGCGAGCGTCATCGGCCTGGTGGTCTATCTCGCACTCATCGTCCCGCAGCTGTTCACGACGCCGGTCGGCGACATCGCCTGGGTATGGCCGATGGTCTGGACGATCGCCGGTGCCATCGTGCTGTCGATCGTCCTCAGCATCGTGTGGGGCATGCTCGCACGGATGCGCGACCCCGAGCTCGAGCACACCGCCGACCAGCGCGATCGCGAGATCGAGCGGTTCGGCGAACGGATCGGCCAGAGCTTCCTCGCGATCGGCGGCATCGTCGCCCTGATCCTCGCGATGATCGAAGCGCCCTGGTTCTGGATCGGCAACGCCCTGTTCCTCGGGTTCTTCCTCTCCGCGGCTCTCGGGGGCATGGCGAGACTCAGCGCCTACCGGACGGGCCTGCCGTGATGGTCCGTCCTACCAAGGTCACCAACACCATCCGCGCCGTCCGCGAGGCCGCGGGGATGACACAGGCCGAGGTCGCCCGCCGCGTGGGCGTCACGCGCCAGACCCTCATCGCCATCGAGCAGGGCCGGTACTCCCCGACGCTCGAGCTCGCGTTCCAGCTCGCCCGCGTCTTCGACGCGCGCCTCGACGACCTCTTCCACTACCCCGACACGCCGGAGGAATGACATGACCACCCACACGATCCCGCAGACCATGACGGCCTGGCGCCAGCACTCCTACGGGCCCGCAGCCGTCGTGCACGCCGAAACGATCCCTGTCCCCACCCCCGGTCGCAGGGAGGTGCTGCTTCGGGTCGCTGCCGCATCGCTCAACTCCGGTGACATCCACCTGATGCGCGGCGAGCCGCGCGTGGTCCGGCTCTTCTTCGGGCTGCGACGCCCGCGCACGCGGGGCCGTGGGATGGATGTCGCGGGCACGGTCGTCGCACTCGGCGCCGACGTCGACGGGCTCGCCGTCGGCGATCTCGTCGTGGGGGCCGGCGACGAGACGCTGGCGGAGTTCGTCACGGTGAAGGCAGAGCGACTCACCGCGCTGCCGGCGGGCCTCGACCCGGTCGTCGCCGCGACGCTGCCGATCGCGGGCAACACCGCGTCGACGATCCTCGACACCTGTCGGGTCGGGGCGGGGTCGACCGTGCTGCTCGTCGGAGCCGGGGGCGGAGTCGGCACCCTCACCGCCGCGCTCGCCGTCGCGCGCGGCGCGGAGGTGTGGGCGACCTGCGGTGCGCGGGCCGAGCAGACCCTCCGAGATCTCGGGGCCCTGCGCGCCCTCGATTACCGCACCCACGACATCGCCTCCCTTCCCGCCGCAGCCTTCGACGCCGTCGTCGACATCGCCGGCGAACTCCCGCTCGAGGCGCTCCGCGACCGTCTCCGCGACGGCGGTACCGTCGCCCTCGTCGGGGGCGACGGCCATCCCGTCTGGGGACCGTTCCCTCGGATCATCCGCTCGCTCTTCCTCAGCCGCCGTGCGCGGCGGTTCCGTTCGGTCACGGCCGTGACGAAGACCCCGGTGACGGCTGAGCTCGTGCGGATGACGGCGGCCGGCGTCATCCGTCCCGTCATCGAGAAGACCTTCCCCTTGAGCGACGCCGGAGCAGCGATCGCCCATGTCGACGCCGGGCACACGGTGGGCAAGGTCGTGGTCGTCGCCGACTGAGAGCGCGGCGTCACAGGTGCATGGAAGGGGGCCGTGGCACAATGGTCCCGGCGTGCCCGGGTCGACGGCTTCGAAGCCCCGCCGGGCCTCTGGACAGCGTCCGCCGCACCTTCGCAAGGAGACCGATGTCCACTCAGAACACCGCGCCGACCGTCGAGGCCACCGCCGCAACCGCGAGCTCCACGGGGCGCATCGCCCAGCACCGCCGGTACCTCATGTGCCGGCCCGAGTTCTTCACCGTCAGCTACACCATCAATCCCTGGATGGAGCCGGCGAACCCCACCGACACCGCCAAGGCCGTCCGGCAGTGGCAGGCCCTCTACGACGCCTACCTCGAGCTCGGCCACGAGGTGGAGCTGATCGACCCCATCGACGGTCTGCCGGACATGGTCTACACCGCCAACGGTGGGTTCCTCATCGACGGGATCGCCTACGGCGCGAAGTTCCGCTTCGACGAGCGGGTGCCCGAGGGGCCGGCGTTCATGGAGTGGTTCCGTGACAACGGGTACGACGTCGTCGTGCCCCGCGAGGTCAACGAGGGCGAGGGCGACTTCCTGCTCGTGGGCGAGACCATCCTCGCCGGCACCGGCTTCCGCTCGACCGGTGACAGTCACCGCGAGGTGGGGGAGGTCTTCGGCAAGGAGGTCGTCTCGCTGAACCTCATCGACCCGCGGTTCTACCACCTCGACACCGCGATCGCGGTCCTCGACCCGGTGGAGGGCCCGGGCGGGGTCGAGCGGGCGAACATCGCCTACCTCGAGCACGCGTTCGACGAGCGCGGCCAGGCGATCCTCGCCGAGCGCTACCCCGACGCCATCCGGGTGTCGGATGACGACGGGGCGGTGTTCGGGCTGAACTCGGCCAGTGACGGCTACAACGTCATCATCTCGCCGCGGGCGACCGGCTTCGAGGCACAGCTGCGCGAGCGCGGGTACAACCCGATCATGATCGATCTGTCCGAGCTCCTCCTCGGCGGTGGCGGTATCAAGTGCTGCACCCTCGAGCTCCGCCGCGGGACGGAGGGGTCGTGAGCATCTCCGAACTCCCGACCGACACCGCGACCCTGCGGGTGATCGACGCCGAGGAGCAGCATCTCGCCCACAACTACCACCCGTTGCCCGTGGTGGTCTCGCGCGCGGAAGGCGCGTGGGTCACCGATGTCGAGGGCAAGCGCTACCTCGACCTGCTGTCGGCGTACTCCGCGCTGAACTTCGGACACGGTCACCCCGCCATCGTCGCTGCCGCCCAGGAGCAGCTCGCCCGCGTGACCCTCACCAGTCGCGCGTACCACAGCGACCGGTTGGGCGAGTTCGCCGCTGCGCTCGCCGAACTCTGCGGCAAAGACCTCGTGCTGCCGATGAACACCGGCGCCGAAGCGGTGGAGACGGGCATCAAGGTCGCGCGAGCATGGGGTTACCGTGTGAAGGGCGTCGCTGCGGATGCGGCGACGATCGTGGTCGCCCACGGGAACTTCCACGGCCGCACCACGACGATCGTCGGCTTCAGCGACGACCCGGTCTCGCACGACGACTTCGGCCCGTACGGCGGCGGGTTCGTGCACGTGCCCTACGGCGACGCCGCAGCGATCGAGGCCGCGATCGACGAGAACACCGCGGCGGTGCTCATCGAGCCGATCCAGGGCGAGGCGGGGGTCATCATCCCGCCCGAGGGGTACCTCCGCGCGGTGCGGGAGATCTGCACCCGGCGCGGCGTGCTGTTCATCGCCGATGAGATCCAGTCGGGGCTCGGACGCGTGGGAACGACCTTCGCCTGCGACCGCGAAGAAGTGGTGCCCGACGTCTACCTGCTCGGCAAGGCGCTCGGGGGCGGCATCGTGCCGGTGTCGGCCGTCGTCGCCGACCGAGACGTCCTGGGCGTCATCCGTCCGGGCGAGCACGGGTCGACCTTCGGCGGCAATCCGCTGGCCGCCGCGGTCGGAACGCGGGTGGTCGAGATGCTGCAGACCGGCGAGTTCCAGAAACGCGCCGCCGCCCTGGGCGAGCACCTCGAGGCGGGGCTCGCCGAACTCGTCGGGCACGGCGTCACGCAGGTGCGCATCGCGGGGCTCTGGGCCGGGATCGACATCGACCCCGCCGTGGGCACCGGCCGCGAGGTCGCCGAGCGCCTCCTCGCGCGCGGCGTCCTGGCCAAGGACACCCAGGGGCAGACCCTCCGGATCGCGCCGCCTCTGGTCATCCGCGCGACCGAGCTGGACTGGGCCGTCGAGCAGCTGAAGCTCGTCCTCGCGGGCTGAGCCGCATGACGCAGGAATCGCCGAAGGAGCCGATTGGAGACGGATCGCGTTCGCTGATCGACCGCGCATTCGCGATTCTCGGCACCTTCCAGGGCGGCCGCGTCCGGCAGTCGCTCTCGGACATCAGTCGCCGCAGCGAGCTGCCGATCGCGACCTGTCACCGCATCGTGGGGCGCCTCACCGAATGGGGAGCGCTCGAGCGCGACACCGACGGGAATTACAACATCGGGTTGCGGCTGTGGGAGGTCGCCTCGCTCGCCCCGAGGTCGGTCGGGTTGCAGCGGCTGGCCCGTCCGTACATGCAGGATCTGTACGAGACGACAGGCTACGCCTCGCACCTCGCCATCCGCGAAGGGTTGGAGCTGGTTTCCATCGAGCGATTCCAGAGCCCGCGACGGCAGGTGCGGCGCCCACAGGTCGGGAAGCGATACCCGCTGCATGCCACCGCGATCGGGTTGGTCCTGCTCGCGAACGCTCCCGACGAGGTGCGCACGCAAGTGCTCGCCGGCGAACTCGAGGCTTTCACGCCGCGCACCTTCACCGACCCCCTTGTCCTGGACCGCTTACTGGATGACATCCGTCACACCGGCTACGCGGTCAGCGACCGTCAGGTCGACGACGTCCACGTCGGTGTGGCCGCTCCGGTCCGGGGCGCAGACAAGACCGTGGTCGCCGCCGTCTCGCTCGCGCTGACCGAGCAGGACGTCGACGGCAAGAACATGATCCATCTGGTGCGGCTCACCGCGGCATCCATCTCGCGTGCACTCGACAGTGCCGGATTCGGACGAGCTGAAGGCTGAGCCGCGTCAGCGAGTGAAGGCGCTCAGTCCCGTGATAGCCCTGCCGACGATCAGCGAGTTGATTTCGTGGGTGCCCTCGAACGTGTACAGCGCCTCCGCGTCCGCGAAGTAGCGCGCCACATCCGAGTCCACCCGGATCCCCTCCGCCCCGCATATCTCGCGGGCCAGCGCGACGGTCTCACGTGCGCGGTCAGCCGCCCAGGTTTTGGTGAGCGCGGAGTGCAGTTCGGCTGCGGTGCCCGCGTCGCGCAGGGTGGTGAGCCGCACCGCCATCGCGAGCGTCGCGGTGGCGTTCCCCAACATGCGGGCGAGCTTCTCCTGCACCAGCTGGAAGCCCGCGATCGGGCGTCCGAACTGCTCGCGCGAGGTCGTGTACCGCAGAGCGGCCTCGTAGGCGCCGGCTTGGAGACCAGCGGCGTTCCACCCCGCGACATAGCGCAGATCGGCCAGGATCGCGGCGATATCGCGGAACGAGTCGATGCGGCCGAGCCGATCCGACTCGGCGACGCGGACGTCGTCCAGCCTGATGTCGGCGTTGCGCACCATGCGCAGCGCGATCTTGCCTCGGATATCTTCGAGCGAGACTCCCGCGGCATCGCGCGGGACGACGAACGCCTTCGCGCTGCCGTCGGCGATGTCGCGCGCGACGACGACCAAGACGTCCGAGAGCGCAGCGTTGCCGATCCAGCGCTTGCGGCCGGTGATCCGCCACTCGTCGCGGTCGCGGACGGCTGTCGTGGTCAGGCTCCCTGCGACGTCCGAGCCATGGTCGGGCTCGGTGAGCGCGAAGCAGCCCGTGAACGCGAACGAGGGGATACGTGCATCCCAGCGGGCGACCTGCTCGTCCGACCCGCCCTTCCGGATCAGGGTACGGAACATCGCGACCTGACCTCCGTACAGCGTTCCGATGGACATATCGAAGCGGGCCAGTTCGAAATGCCGGAATCCGAGATACAGGGCGCGCGGCAGGTCCCCGTCGTCGAGCAGGGCCGGATCGTCCTCGAGTCGTAGCGCAGCGAGCTCCTCACGCAGATGCGCCGGGCAGACACCGTCCTCCCACCATTGCGCCAGGTGAGGCCGGGCACGCTCCTCGAGCAAGGAGCGCAAGTCCCGAAGCTTCCCCGATTCGGCCTCGGTGAGGAGACCGGTGTAGCCGAAGAGGTCGGTCGGGGCTGCCATCACTGCTCCAGCCCGAGCAAGCGGACGGCGTTGTCCTTGAGGATCATCCGCTGCACGTCCTCCGGGTACTCCAGCAGCGCGAAGTCCTTCAGCCACCGGTCGGGGGTCAGCGCGGGCAGGTCCGAGCCGAACAGCATCTTGTGCTTCAAGTAGGTCCGTGCCGCTCGGACCAGGGCGGGGGAGAAGTACTTCGGTGACCACCCCGACAGGTCGATCCACGTGTTCGCCTTGTGCGTGGCGATCGAGAGCGCCTCGTCCTGCCAGGGGACGCTGGGGTGAGCCATAATGATCTGCAGATGCGGATGCCGGGCGGCGACGTCGTCCAGCAGCATCGGGTTCGACAGGGACAGCCGAAACCCCCACCCGCCCGGCGTTCCCGCTCCCGCCCCGGTCTGGCCGGTGTGGACGATGATCGGCACCTGCATCTCCTCGATCGCCGCCCACAGGGGGGTGAACTCCTCCGCCGAGGGATCGAAGGCCTGCACCGACGGGTGGAACTTGAACCCGCGGACCCCCAGTTCGTGCACCTGGCGTCGCGCCTCGTCGACGGCAGCCGGGCCCTGCAGCGGATCGACGCTGCCGAAGGCGATCAGCACATCCGCGTTGCGCCGCGCTCCGGCAGCGAGGTCGTCGATGCTGTTGGGTGCGTGACCGAGGTTCGTCGTCGCGTCGACGGTGAACACGACCGCGGCCATTCCCCGTTCGCGGTAGTACGTCGCCGTCTGATCGACCGTACGGGGCTTCTCGCTGCTGCCGAAGTACGCCGCCATCGCCTCGGTCAGTGCCCGCGGCGAAGCGGTGCGACCGCTGTCGTCGATCTGCACGTGCACGTGGACATCGATCGCCGTGACGGCGGCGATGTCGATTCCCGGTCCGGTGCTCAACGGACGACCTCCTTCGCTGCCCGCCCCGCCAGCTCGCGGGCGGCATCCTCCTTCACCCGGGCGAGCTCGATCTTGCCGGTCGCCGACCGGCCGAGGCTGTCGCGGACGAAGAAGTGGCGTGGCTTCTTGAAACCGGCCAGGTGCGCGTCGAGGTGCACCACGAGCGCAGCGGTGTCGATCGTCTCACCGGGCACCGGCGCGATCATCGCGCACACCGACTCGCCGAAGCGCGCGTCGGGAAGCCCGAAGACGATCGCGTCATCGACGCTCGGATGCGCCAGCAGCACGTCCTCGACCTCGGCCGGGAACACCTTCTCGCCGCCGGTGTTCACGACCGCGCTCAGTCTGCCGAGCAGCTCGATCGATCCGTCGCCTCGGGAACGCGCCCAGTCGCCGGGCATCACGTATCGCCGGCCGTTGATGACGGGGAACGAGCGCGCCGTCTTCTCGGGGTCGCCGTAGTACCCCGACGGGAGCACGCCGCGGAAGGCCAGGATGCCGAGGGCGCCGGCGACGGGCGCCACTTCGTTGAGGTCCGGATCCAGCAGCACCGTCTCGGGCGTGGTCACGAACCGGGCCGGCAGGTCTTCGGCGCGATGGGTGACGCCGAATGCGAAAGGGCCCCCCTCGCTGGAGGCGAGGAGGTCGACGATCATGACGTCGCCCTGCGCATGCAGTCGGCGTTTCACGTCGTCGCTGAATCGCATGCCCGAGCTGAGGACCGACCTGAGGTCGGCCAGACGCCGGCCGCTGCGCTCGATCGCCTCCACGAAGGGCAGCGCAACGGCATCCCCCGCCACGATGATCCGCGTCACCCGGTGCGCCCGGGCCAGCCGCAGTGCCTCGGCCACGTCGAGGCTCGCCCCGCTCTGCAGCACGACCGTACCGCCGAGGGCGAGCGTGCCCATGGTCGTCGACTGGGCCGTGCCGTGCAGCAGCGGCGGCAGCGGCAGAGTCACCACGCGCGGGGTCGCCGGGTCGACCGCGATGCGCACCGCCTGCGCCAGATCCGCGGGCGGCTCGAGTCCCACGATGCCCCACGTCGACTGCCGGCGGGCGTGGAGCAGGGTGTCGACGTCCCACACCACCGCCTTCGGTGCCCCCGTGGTCCCGCCGGTGTACAGGCGCATGTCGGCGCCGCTCGGCGCACGCTCGGGCATCGCCCCGCCCTCGTGGACGATCTCGGTCCACGAGGCCGCGCCGTCGATCGCCGGACCGCCGTCGTCGACCGAGATCACCGCCACGGGGTGATCCAGGCCCGCGTTCGCCTCTCGCACCACGTGCGCCAGTGAGGTCGGCGCGAGCAGCACGCGTGCGTCGCAGTCCTGCAGCAGGGTGCGCACTTCGCCGGCGCGGTAGCGGTAGTTGATGGCCACCGGCGCGACGCCGATGGACAGGCACGCCCACAGGAACGTCAGGTACTCGGCACGGTTGTACAGCAGCATCGCCGCCGCGTCGCCGACCACCAGTCCGCGCTCCTGCAGGTGGCGAGCGAGAGCACCGGCCTCGGCGGCGAAGCGCGCGTACGACATCTCCCCGTCCGAGGTGATGATCGCCGGTCGCTCCGGATCGGCACGCGCGATTCCCTGCCAGAGATCGCTGTAGTGCACCGCGATCACGATGCCGGCTGCTCTCTGACCGGGGGGCCGCTGCGTTGCGCGAGGGGAGCGAACCGGGCGCGCCACACCTCGTCGATCCCCGCGGCATCCCACCCGCCGGCAGCGTACGCCGCGTCGAGCGCGGCCGGGTGCGCGTACAGGGTGAGCTTGTCGCCGCCGATGCCGATCGCCTGCCCGGTCACGCCCTGCGACGCCTCTGATGCGAGCCACACGATTAGCGGTGCGACGTCGTCGGGAGTCCCGAGCGCGTTGTCGCGGCGGAACCGTTCGGGTATCGGAATGCCGGCCAGGTAGTCCTGGTAGACCTGTGCGTAGGCGGGGATCGTGGCGGTCATCGGCGACAGTGCTGTCGGGATGACGGCGTTCGCGGTGATCTCGGCGCGGGCGAGCTCCAGCGACCAGGTGCGCGCCATCGCGACGAGCCCGGCTTTCACCGCGGCGTAGTTCGTCTGGCCGAAGCTGCCGAACTGGCCCGCGGGTGAACCGATGAGGATGATCCTGCCCCCCTCGCCCTGTTCCCTCATGAACGACGCCGCGGCCCGTCCGCACGTGAAGGATCCGCGAAGGTGCGTGTCGACGACGAGGTCGAAGTCCGCGTCATCCATCTTCCACAGCACCCGATCGCGCAGGACCCCCGCGTTCGCGACGAGGACGTCCAGACGCCCGAAGTTCTCGCGAGCGGATGTCACGAGCGCGTCCGCGGTCCGCGTCGGACCGACCGCACCGACGGATGCGACCGCACGGCCTCCCGCCGTGACGATCTCCTCGACGACCTCGGCCGCGGCCGCTTCGTCGACGTCGTTGACGACGACCGCCGCACCGGCCTCGGCCAGCGCCCGCGCATAGGCGCGCCCGAGGCTGCGGCCGGCACCCGTGACGATCGCGACCCTGTCGGTCAGCTGCACCCCGCTCATCGGTAGTGCCTCAGGACGAGCTCCGCCACGACCGCCGGTTTGGTCGCATCCTCCACCTCGAACGTGAGCGAGAGCGTGGCCTGATACCCGCCGGCGACCTCCGTCACGTCGGCGACCTCGCCGGCCACCCTGATACGGGCGCCGGCGCGGACAGCCTGGGGGAACCGGATGCGGTTGTAGCCGTACACGATCCCCATCCCCGCCCCGCTCACACGGTAGATCTCCCGGAGCGGTCGCACGACCATACTCAACGTGAGCATGCCGTGGGCGATGCGCCCGCCGTAGGGTGACGCGGCCGCGGCTTCGGCATCCACATGGATGGGATTGTCATCGCCGGTGAGATCGGCGTAGACGTCGATGTCGTCCTGCGTGATGGGGTGCCACGACGACGGGCCGAGCCGTCTTCCGATCGCGTCGGGGAGATCCTCCAGGGTCAAGGCCGTCGTCATTGCTGCTCCTCTGCTGCGCGCGCGGCGCTCATGGTGATGATGGCGCGTCCCGTGATCTCGCCACGGGAGAGCGCCCGGTAGGCCTCGTCCGCCTCGTCGAGCGTGTATCGGCGAGAGACGAGATCTGCGGGATCGAAAGAACCGGATGCGGCGAGCGCGGCGACCTGCGGCAGATCGGTGCGTGTCCGCGCGCCGAACGACCCGATGATCTGCTGTCCCCGGCGCACGAGCGGGGTGATCTCGATCTCGGCGGCTGCGGCCCCCGCCGCGATGCCGATCGCCACCATCCGCCCGCCGTCGGCGAGCATCCCCACCGCCTGGGCGAATGTCGCGGGCCGTCCGAGTGCCTCGAACGCGACGTCCACCCCGCCCGTGAGTTCGCGGACGCGCGCGACGGGATCTTCCCGAGCGGCATCCACCACAGCGGTCGCGCCGAGGTCTTTCGCTCGCGCGAGCTTCTCCTGCGCGATGTCGATCGCCACGATCCTCTCGGCGCCGGCCGCGCGGGCCATCGGGATCAGGCTCGTCCCGATGCCGCCGACACCGACGATGGCCACGGACATCCCCGGTGCGACTGCGCCGGCCCGGAAGACAGCCCCGTAGGAGGTGAGCCCGGAGCAGCCCAGGATGCAGGCGGTGTCGAGGTCGAGGTCGTCGTCGAGGCTCGTGAGGGCGGTCAGGGGGACGACGGCGTACTCGGCGAGGCCTCCCATCGAGTACATCGCCAGGAACGAGCCGTCGGGCATCGCCAGCCGGCTCCTGCCGTCGTACAGCGTTCCCTCGAGCCTGTTGCGCCGGAAGAACTCGGTGCAGAGGTCGTCGCGGTCGCGCGCGCACTGCGCGCACGTGCCGCACGGCATGATGAACCCGGCCGCGACGCGGTCGCCCACCCGCAGCGTGCGCGTATCGGCGGTGCCGGCACCGATGGCCACGATCGATCCGCTCACCTCGTGACCGAGCACCGCCGGCCGCGGAAAGTGCACCTCGCCTTTCATGACGTGCAGGTCGGTGTGACAGACGCCGCAGGCGCTCACGCGGAGGAGGGCCTCGTCCGGTCCGGGAACAGGGGTGGCGATCTCGCGCACCTCCAGTCGGTCCTCCGCCAGGATCGCCGCCCGCATCGTCGCGGGAGGGGGAGTGGGCACGGGTCCTCCTCGGGTCGGCTTCAGGTCGTCGCCCCATCCTGGCCAGGCCGCCCCGCACGGGGCACGCACTCTTCCGCACAGCGAAAACGAGGGTGCAGTCCGATGCGGCCGCCGTGCCATCCTGTCGACGTTCCGACCGAGACGCACCGAGGGAGATCGCGATGGCACAGCTGGAAGCGCTGTTGGACCCGACCGGGATGGAGGCGGGCGCAGCCGACACCACGCTCTCGCCGCGCCCGGTCAGCCTCAAGGGGCTCACGATCGGGCTCCTCGACAACACCAAGCCCAACTCCACCCTGCTGCTCGAGACGATCGCCGCGCAGCTGCAGGACCAGTACGGCGCCGGCGAAGCAAGGCTGTACACCAAGGACTACTTCGGAACGCCCGTGAAGCAGACGCTGCTCGAGGAGATCGTCCGCGAGTGCGACGTCGTCATCACCGCCGTCGGAGACTGCGGATCGTGCAGCGCGGCCACGGTCGCAGACGGGATCATGTTCGAGCGCGCGGGGGTGCCGACCGTCAGCATCACCTCCGACTCGTTCCTGATGTCGGGTCAGGCGATGGCGTCGGTCCAGGGTTTCCCGGGGTTCGACTTCTACGCGGTGAAGCACCCGATGGCGAGTCTGACAGCCGAAGAGGTCCGCGAGCGCGCGATGACCGCGATGCCCGAGGTGCTGAGGATCCTCGGAGTGGAGGAGGGACGATGAGTTCGCCGACGACCATGGATGACACCACGATCGCGGAGGCCGACGCGCTGCGAGAGATCGTCGAGCACTACTTCGACAAGGAGTGGACCGACGGCCTCCCCGTCGTTCCCGTGACCGGGACGCTGCTGGCGGAGTTCCTCGCCACCGTTGCGCGCGACCCCGACGAGGTGCTCTTCTCCATCACCCATCTGAACCGTCATCTGACGGTGCGACTCGCGGCGATCAACGCGGCGATGGCGGGCTGCCGCAGCGAATACTTCCCCGTCGTGGTGGCCGCGTGGGAGGCCATCGCGAAAGAGCCGCACCCGGCACGGGGGATCTGGCAGTCCACGACCGGCACCGCGCCGCTTCTCGTGGTCAACGGTCCCGTGCGTGAGCGGATCGCGCTCAACAGCACCGGCAACATCTTCGGCTCCGGCTTCCGTGCGAACGCCACCATCGGACGTGCGATCCGCCTGGGCTGCATCAACGTCTTCGGACTGCACCCGCACAAACTCGACCAGGCGACACAGGGCACACCGGCGAAGTACTCGGCGTGCATCGCCGAGAACGAGGAGCAGAGCCCGTGGCCGGCCCTCCACACCGAGCATGGATTCGAGGCCTCCGACGACGTCGTGACGGCGTTCGTGATCCGCTCGGTCATCCACATCGAGGCGCGGCACACGCAGTCGCCCGAACAGCTCGCGCGAGATCTCACGGACACGATCGTGCGCACCGGAGCGTTGATCCACGAGTACACCAGTGCGCTGCTGGTGCTCACGCCCGAGCACGCGGACGTGTTCGCATCGGCCGGCTGGAGCAAGGACGATCTGCGGTCGTTCGTGTACGAGAACGCGGTCCGCAAGCGCGAAGACCTCGTCGCGGTCGGCAAGGACGCCCTGTCGCACAAGACGCGCTGGCGTCTCGCGGCGACGCATCCCGACTCCATGCCCGACTCCGCCAGCCAGACGGAGGAGCCCGATGTGGTCCGAGCGCTGAGCAATCCCACCTCGATCCAGATCATGGTCGCCGGGGCCGACAACGCGGGGGTGTCGGCCGTCGTCGAGATCTTCACGCTCAACCCGCCTCGGGTGCACCCGTACTCGCATCAGAAGATCGGAGCGACAGCATGACCGAAGCCACGAAGCCCCAGACGGTCGATGAGGCGCTGCAGCAGTTCACCGACATGATGGCCGCCGACGGCTACGTCCTCAGCTGGGAGCCGTCGGACCCGCAGCGGATCGTGGTGCGGATCGATGCGACCGAAGGCGCCTGCGCCGACTGCCTCGTGCCGGTCAACGTCATGGAGGCGATCATGGCCAAGGCGCTGGAGCCCACCCCCTACGCGCTCGACCACGTCATCCTGCCCGCAGAGGCCGCGCACTAGGCGAGCCCATGCGTCTCACCGACGATGAGAAGCGGATGCGCGACGGCGCCGAAGGCGAGGCCGTCGCCGCAGCGATGGACCTGCTCGTTCGCTACGGCGACGCGCTCGGCGCCGAGCGGCTCGTGGAGACCCGCAACGTCGCGGGCACGATGACCCAGCCGTCCCCGGCGAAGGCGAAGCTCGTCGAGGAGGGCGGGTGGGCGAAGGCCTACGCGGTGATCAACCTCGACTGCGATCGAGACATCGAGATTCCGCGCATGAAGGTGCCGACCTGTCAGCTCCAGCACGGATTCGCCGGGGATGCCTCGGGGCTCACGCACTATGCCGACTCCGCCATCCGCCTGCAGGACGACGCCGAGTCGTACTTCAGTGACCGCGGCGTCAACATCCTCGCCACCTGCACCCCCTACCAGGTCGGCAACCTGCCCGTTCGCGGAGAGCACTGCGCGTGGATGGAGTCCTCGGCGGTGGTGTACTGCAACTCGGTCCTCGGGGCGCGCACGAACTGCGAGGGCGCGTCGTCGACCGGTGCGGCTGCCCTCACCGGCAAGATCCCCTACTGGGGCAATCACCTCCCGGAGAACCGGCACGCCACCCATCTCGTCCGTGCCGACGTCACCGTGGACGGCTTCCAGGAATGGGGGATGCTCGGCTACTTCGTGGGAGAACTGGTGCAGGAGGCGCGGCCTGCGGTCGTGGGGAAGCTGGGCCAGCCGGACCTCGCCGACCTGAAGCACTTCGGCGCCGCGACCGCCACCTCCGGAGGCGTGGAGCTCTACCACCTGCCGGGCATCACTCCGGAGGCGCCGACTCTCGAGGCCGCCTTCGGCGGAGCCCGCATCGCCGAACCGGTCTCCTACGGCGCCCGCGAACGGGCCGCGGTCTACGACGCGCTCAACAGCCGCGGAACGAGCCGCGACGTCGACTTCGTGCTCCTGGGGTGCCCGCACGCCTCCTTGGATCAGGTCGCTCAGCTCGCCGCTCTGCTGGAGGGTCGCCGCCTGCACGCCGACACCGAGCTGTGGGTCATGATGCCGCGTGCGCTGTCATCCGTCGCCTTCCACAACGGATACACCCGCACGATCACGGCCGCCGGGGGCCGCGTTCTGACCGACTCCTGCCCGGCGATGTCGCGGGCGGCTCCGCCCGGGACGCGCGTCTTCGCGACCGACTCCGCGAAGCAGGCGCACTACCTGCCGGCGATCCTCGGGATCGAGGCCTGGTTCGGAACGCTGGAAGAGTGCGTGGACGCCGCGCTCACCGGGCGCTGGGGAGGCGGGCTGCGGTGATCGAGCTCCGCGGGCGCGGGATCGTGCCCGGCGTCGTCGAGGCGCCCGCGCTGGTCACCCGCGAACCGATCTCTGGCTTCGGTGGTATCGACGTCGCCACGGGAACGGTCATCGAGCCGCGGCACGAGCTCTTCGGAGTGTGCTTCACCGGCCAAGTGCTGGTGTTCCCGGGCGCCAAAGGCTCATCGGGCTGGTCGGGCTTCTTCCAGAGCACCCGGCTGATGGGAACGGCGCCGGCCGCGATGGTCTTCGACGTGCTCACCACCAAGGCGGTGCTGGGTGCGATCGTCACGCGCGTGCCCACGGTGGTGCAGGCGCTTCCCCGCCCCCTGGAGACCATCCGCACCGGTGACCTCGTGCGCGTCGACGGCGAGAGCGGTGTCGTCACGATCCTCCAATCCGCTTCGTCCTCGACGTGATCCACACGGCATTCCATACAATGAAAAGGTCATTGGACGACGCGAAAGCGCTCTGCAGACTCGTCACTGCCGCCCGCAATGGCGTGGGCGGATCATCCCGACACAGGAGTCAGAAATGAGCAAAGCAGTGCGTCCCCCGGCCACGTCCCGCAGGCGGATCAACGCCCGCGTCGCCACCGCGCTCCTGGCTGCAGGCGCGCTGGCGCTGACGGCCTGTTCCACGGGGGGAGCCCCCGCGGCGTCCGACGGCGACGAGCAGGAGACGGAACTCACGAAGATGCTCGTCGTGACCTTCCTCCCGCTGGAGTCCTTCAGCTTCACGCCGGAGATGTTCGCGTACTCGGGCGGGTACTTCGAAAAGCACGGCCTCGACGTCCAGCTGCAGCCGGTACAGGGCACGGCCGCTGCCATCCAGGCGCTCCTGGGTGGGGCGACCCCGATCACCCGCGCCAGCACGGTGGATGTCTTCCCCGCCATGGAGCAGGGGCAGGAGCTCCGCTCGATCGGGACGATGGCCTACAAGTCGAACCTGCGGGTGGCCTCCACCGAAGACAACTCCATCACCTCCACGTCGGACATGGAGGGTGCCACGATCGGGATGGGCTCGCTCGGCGGGACGAGCGAGAAGATGCTCGATCTGGCGCTCGGCGCGGACGGCGTCCCGCTGGACTCGGTGACCCGACAGGCCGTGCCGGTGACGGGCGCCACCATGGAGGTGGTCCGTCAGGGGCAGCTCGACGGGTACATCGTGAGCCTGGACACCTCGCTCGCGATCGCGCAGCAGAATGACGATGCGGTCGTCGATCCCGCGGGCCTGACCGACGCTCCCGACATCCAGACCTGGATCACCACCGCCGACAATCTCGAGGATCCCGAGCTCGTCGAAGACCTCGAGGCGTTCCTCGCCGCGATCGACGAAGCCGTCCAGGACGTCATCGACGACGCACCCAACGACTTCGAGAACGTGCTGCAGACGCTGCGTGAGAGCGGCGATTGGTCGTTCCCGGCGCTGGAGGACGACCAGGTCGCCGTCGAGGCCCTGAAGATCTACACCACCGAGACGTGGGTCAACGAGGCCGCCGACGTCCGCCTGCTGGAGAACGACGTGGATGCCTGGCAGACGACGTACGACACCTACGTCGATGCCGGACTCCTGCAGGGCGGCAAGGACCCGCAGGAGTGGATCACCAACGACTACGTGCCCGGCGACTGAAACGACGGTGACCCCGCCCGCTTCCCGGGCGGGGTCACCGCGCATCCCCCGATCATCACGACGACACAGGAGGCCGACGATGGCCAGCGAGACCGTCGCATCCGTTCTTCCCCCCACCACCGAGGTCGACAGGCCCAGGCTCAAGATCCAGGGCATCGGCCGCGACTTCCACACCAAGTCGGGCGTCACGCACGCGGTATCGGGAATCGACCTCGATATCCAGCGGGGCGAATTCGTCGCCCTCATCGGTCGTTCCGGTTGCGGCAAGACGACCCTCCTGCGCATGATCGGCGGCCTTCTCGCCCCCAGCGCCGGAACGATCGAGGTCGACGGCAAGCCGCTGTGGAAGGGCAGCCGCGTCGATCCGACGGCGATCACGAAGCTCGGCTTCGTCTTCCAGGAGAGCAACCTCTTCCCCTGGTTCTCGGTCCTGGACAACATCGCCCTTCCCCTGAAGCTCCGCGGAGTGGGTAAACGGGAGCGACGCGAACGGGCGCAGGAGCTGGCCGCGCTCGTCGGGCTCTCGGGGTTCGAGAAGTCCTATCCCCGCGAGCTCTCCGGCGGGATGCGTCAACGAGCCGCCATCGCCCGCGCACTGAGCACCCGCCCCGACCTCCTGCTCATGGACGAGCCGTTCGGCGCTCTCGATGCGCTGACCCGGGAGCGGATGAATCTCGAGTTGCAGCGCATCGTGCTGGAGACGAACTCGACGGTGGTCTTCGTCACGCACGACATCCCCGAGGCGGTCTTCCTCGCGGACCGGGTGGTCCACATGACGCCGCGGCCGGGTCGGATCCGCCAGATCCTCCCCGTCGACACGCCCAAGCCCCGCACGATCGATCTCCAGACCACCCCCGAATTCAACGACATCGTCCGCGCGCTGCGCCAGGACCTCGACGAGGAGCACTGAGATGTCCCAGACGACCCGGACACATGAGCCGACCAGCGCCCCCGGCGCCCGCACGACGGTCGATGATGCGCCGACGACTCCCGTCGCGGTGCAGCGCCGGCAGCCGCAGGGGCGGATGCTGAAGATCCTCCCGTGGATCGTCACCCCGTCGCTGGTGATCCTGATCATCGTGGCCTGGCAGCTTTACGTCACGCTCGGCGACGTGAACCCGTTCGTCTTCCCTCCGCCGGCCGCGGTCGGGCAGGCCTTCGTGGTTCTCGTCACCGATCCTGCGACCTGGGCCGAGCTCGGCATCACCGTGAGCGAGATCCTCATTGGATTCGCCGTGGCGGTCATCCTCGGCGTCGTCGTCGGAGTGGTGCTCGGAAAGCTTCCCTGGCTCGAACTGAGCATCCGTCCTCTGATCGTCATCTCCCAGGTCGCGCCGAAAGTGGCGTTCATCCCGCTCTTCGTCATCTGGTTCGGGTTCGGGATGACCTCGAAGATCGTGCTCGCTGCGCTTCTGGCCTTCTTCCCCGTCATGCTGAATGTGCTCCTGGGCGTTCGGTCCGTCGAGCAGGGTCAGCGCGAGGTGATGAGCAGCCTGAACGCTTCGCGCGCCCAGACGTTCACCCAGCTCGAGCTGCGGAGCCTGCAGCCCTACCTCTTCGCCGGGATGGAGGTCGGCATCGTGCTGGCCACGACCGGAGCCATCGTGGGCGAGTACCTGGGAGGCAGCGAGGGACTCGGTGCGATGGTGGTGAGAGCGATGAATTCGCTGGATGCCGCGAGGACGTTCGCCTTGATCCTGCTGTTGGCGCTGATCGGACTCGTGCTCTACCTCATCGTCAATGAGGCCAA
Organism: Microbacterium sp. SLBN-154; assembly: GCF_006715565.1. Taxonomy (NCBI): domain Bacteria; kingdom Bacillati; phylum Actinomycetota; class Actinomycetes; order Micrococcales; family Microbacteriaceae; genus Microbacterium; species Microbacterium sp. SLBN-154. Next base: position 3,416,340 of record NZ_VFNL01000001.1, on the reverse strand, counting down.
GAGGTTCTTCATCCCCTGGCACGAGTCGGTGTACGGACTGCGCTCTGAGACGTGACTCCTCGAGCTCCGCGCGCCCCGGTCTTTAGGATGAGAGCGGGGCGCGCGAGCGCGAGACGACGCGAGTGGGAGAACGTTGGCCGAAGAACGATCACGCGACCGTATCCAGAGCGTCGAGCGTGCGGTTGCGGTGTTGAGGGCCTTCGGCGGCGATGACGCTGCGCTCAGTGTGAGCGGCGTGGCCGATCGGGTCGGACTGCCTCGCCCGGTGGTCCGACGCATCCTGCTCACCTTCGAGCACCTCGGTTACGTCCGGGTGCAGAACGGCAGGTGGAGTCTGACCGCACGCATTCTGGAACTGGGCGCCGGGTACTTCGCATCATCGTCGCTGCCGGAGATCGCCCACCCCGTCATGTCTGACGTCGTGGCCCGGACGGGTGAGACGTGCAGCCTGGGGGTGCTCGACGGCTACGACGTCATCCACGTCGCGCGTGTGGAAGAGAGGCGCCCGCTGCCGGACGCGGTGCGCGTCGGTATGCGGCTCCCTGCTCACGCCACGGCTGTGGGCCGAGTCCTGCTCGCGAGCCTGGACCCGGTGTCGAGGGAGCGTTACCTCGATGACCAGCGTCGCGAGCGCTTCACGCCCCGGACGATCGTCGAAGCCGCACCCCTGCGGACGCATCTCGAGGATGTTCGCCGCCGCGGGTACGACCTGTCACTCGAGGAGCTCCATCCCGGCATGATCGCCGCGGCAGTGCCGGTGGTCGTAGACGGCAGCGTTGTGGCGGCGCTCACTGTGTCTTCGACGACGGTGAGATCGGATGCCGACTCCCTCACTGCCGAGATCGTGCCGGTGTTGCGCGAGGCCGCGGCAGAGATCGCCGCACGCCACCGCGCCGCGAACCCCCACCTCTTCCGTTCCGGTCAAGCTGGCGTCGGAACGACCATCGACGCAGACGGCAACTCCGTGCCCAGGTAGGCACCGGCGGCGACGAGCCGCTGCTGCAGAAGGCCGACATCCACGCTGGCGACGTCAGTGTCCGAGGCGAGCGCCAGATCGGCGGCAGTGCCTGCTGCCTGCCCCATGACGAAGCACGGACCCGTGACCCGTCCGGAGGATTGGCCACGCTGAGACATCGATGCGCATCTGCCGGCGACCAGGAGGTTCGGTACGCCCTGCGGCACCAGCATGCGGTACGGCATCTGGTTGAAGCCCCGGCTCGCACTGTCGGCGAACCGGAACTCGACGTCGCCTGCGACGTGCGCCTCGACCGGCCACCCGTTCACGCCGATCGTGTCGTCGAAATCCGCGCAGCCGAGGATGTCTTCCTCCGTCAGACTGTAGGAACCGACGATCCGCCTCGTTTCGCGGATCCCGATCTGCGGGGCGATGTCGACGACGTAAGACTCTTCGAACCCTGGTGTGCGCTCACGGATGAATGCGAACGTGTGCTTGACCTGTTGCCGTCCCTGCAGTTCCCCGTGGGTCAGCTGCCTCACGTCGGTGCCGTCGACCGCGCTTCCGTCGTCATTGCTGAGCTGCGTGAGGTTGGAACGCCACTCGATCGGGTGACGCTGCGGTCTGACGATCGGCTTCTTACGTGGGAACCGGTGCGTGCCCGCCTCCTCAGCCTCTTCCATGACTCGTCGGATCGTCTTCCACGCGGGCCCCGCTGCGACCGGGTCGACGCCGTTGATCCGGAACATCAGCGAGGGGTAGAGCAGATGCTCGGACCGCTCCACGGGAGCGCCGGCCCACACCGCGAGATCGGCGTCACCCGATCCGTCGATGAACATGCGCCCGCGGACCGCTTGGCGGCCGGACTTCGACTCGATGATGATCGCATCGATCCGGTTGCCGTCCATCACCGTCCCCACAGCCGTGGCATGGAAGAGCAGGTCAACGCCGGAGGCGCCCATCAGCTCATCGGCGGCGATCTTGTACGCCGAGATGTCGAAGGCCTGCGCCATGATGCGGTTGTCGACGCTCAGGTGAGGAGGATTGAGCCCGTCGAGCACCTCGAGACGATCGAGCAACTCGTCGGTCAGTCCGCGAATCACCCGCATGTCATCGCCGTATACCCGGGCGTGCAGTCCGCAGAAGGTGCTGAGGCCGCCCATCGTTCCTGCGCCCCCGAGGAAGCCGTACCGTTCAATGAGAAGCGTCGACCGGCCTGCGCGACCGGCCGAGGCCGCGGCGAACAGTCCGGCGGGTCCGCCCCCGACGACCACGACGTCGTACTCGCCGATGACCGGCACATCGACGGCCGGGATTCGGATGCTGGTGGTGTTCATGCGATCTCCTTCGTCGTGCGATGCAGAGCGGCTTCGGGCCCGGTTGCGCCGCGGGCGGTATCCCGTCGTGCGCACAGGTCGGCGTTCGGCCGTGCGCAGAGCACCGCGCCGCAGTTGAGTGGCTGCACGAGCTGCTCGTAGTGATCGAGCATTCCGCCGCCGGTGTCGCGCTCGACCGGAGCCCGGTACGGTTCCCTCGCTGCGAGCTCCTCGGCGGGCACGAGCAAGTCGACACGCCCGTCTGCGAGGTCGATGTCGATGATGTCGCCGTCTTGCACGCGGCCCAGCGGTCCGTCGGCGGCCGCCTCGGGCGAAACCTCACCGATGGAGATGCCCTGGTTGACGAGGCCGCTGAACTGCCCGTCGGTCACGAGCGCGACGTGCTCGGCCAGACCGCGCGCGTGGAGGGCGAAGATGAACGCGGACGTCAGCCCCATTCCGGGCGCGCCGGCGACGCCGATGCCGCGGATGACCGCGACGTCGCCCCGACGGAGTCGGCCGTCGGCGATCGCGGCGATCGCCTCATCGCGATTGCCGAACACGCGTGCCGGACCTCGGAACCGGTGCGGTCCGGGATCGGGCACCGGTCGTTTGGCCACGGCGCCGCCAGGCGCGAGGGATCCCCGCAGGACGGAGATCGCCGGGTCCGTGCCGAACGGATCAGCGATGGACCGGATGACCGTGCCGTCCGCCGCCGGAGCGCGGTTCGCGTTCTCGGCGACGGTCGTCCCCGCGATCGTCATCTCGTCGCCCGCGAGAAGCGGACGCAACTCACGCAGGACGGTCGCCCCGCCTCCGGCATCCTCGAACTGCTCCACGAGCCACGGGCCGTTCGGTCGCACCGCCGCCAGCAGGGGCGTCTGCCGCCCGAGCGTCCGGAACAGCTCCCACACGTCGACGTCCAGCCCGGACTCGATGGCGATCGCCTGCAGGTGCTTGATGGTGTTCATCGAGCCGCCGACAGCGAGCATGGTCCTCACCGCATTTGTGATCGCTCCGGGGGTGATGATGTCGCGGGGCCGCACGTCGCGAGCGATCAGGTCGGAGAGCGCGGCTGCAGACGCGCGGACGCCCACCCACATCCGCTCACTGTTCGCGCGAACAGGCGCGGACCCCGGCATCGCCATGCCGAGCGCCTCGGCGACCATGTGCATCGAGTTCGCCGTCGCCAGACCCGCGCATACGCCCGGTCCGAGGATCGCGTCGTCGGCGAGGTCGGCGAGATGGTCGGTCGGTGCGCCGGTGACGGCCGCCTGGGCAGCGAGAAGGAACACCTCTTCCACGTCGGCCTCGCGGCCTTCGGCGAGACCGGAATGCTGGTACCCGCAGGGGATGATGACGGTCGGTATGTTCAAGCGGCCCGCAGCCATCAGATGCGCAGGGGTCGTCTTGTCGCACGAGCTCAGACAGATCATTGCGTCGAGCTTCGCGCCCTCCACAGCCGCTTCGATGTCGTCGACGATCAGGTCGCGGCTCGGGAGGATGTAGCGGCCGGCGCGTCCTGCGCTCGTGACGAAGTCCGAGGGGGCGACTGTGCGTATCTCGAACGGAAGAAGCCCGTGTTCGCGCAGTTCGGTTTTGAGGACCGGGACGATGTCGTCGAGATGCGCGTAACACGCCGCCAGGTCGGACGACGTGTTTACGATCGCCACTTTTGGCTTGGCGAGGTCCGCCGCCGCGATCCCGAGCGACCGCCATTGAGCGCGGCGGGCTATTCCGAGCGCGGACGTGGGCGGCAGATTGCTTCTCAGCTCGGGCATCGACGACCTCATCTCCCGCGGGCGACTTTCGATCAGACCCTGCCCGCCCACGCAAGTGTACGCAATGCGTCTAGAAGACCGCAATGCGTACAGTCATAGCGCGCCGCGTGCCGCGCTTTCTCCCTAACGTGCGCGTTCGCGCTGCACGCACCCGGCTCAGAAGACGTCGACGGGGAATTCGTGCCATCCCGTCGCGCCATCGGGTACGACACCGGCGACCTCCGACGTCTGCGTCTCACCGAGCACGTTCGTGGCGCGGCAGCGCAGCACATGACGCCCCGCGGTGGCCCGCCACGGCAGACTCCACTGCACCCACGTGTCATCCGAGATGGCCGTGGCGAGGGTCGCCTCCTCCCAGGGCCCGTCGTCGACCTGCACCTCCACACGCGAGACGCCGACGTGCGGCTGCCAGGCGACACCCGCGATGACGGTGTCGCCCGCGCTCAACCCCTGACCGGGACGCGGCACGTCGATGCGCGATTGCAGCTTGACCGGACCGCGCTCGGACCACCCGCGGTCGGTCCAGTATGCGGTCGCCCGGTCGAACCGGGTGACCTCGAGGTCGACGACCCACTTCGTCGCCGAGACGTAGCCGTACAGGCCCGGTACGACCATCCGCACCGGGAACCCGTGCTCGAGGGGCAGGGGCTCGCCGTTCATGCCGACGGCGAGGATCGACCATCGTCCGGGATCGGTGAGCGCCTCCAGCGGCGTCGACGCCGTGAACCCGTCGATCGACCGTGAGAGCACCATGTCGGCGTCCGCCGTCGGGCGGGCCCGGGAGAGCAGTTCGCGGATCGGATACCCGAGCCACAGCGCGTTGCCGATGAGGGTTCCGCCGACCTCGTTCGACACGCACGACATCGTGGCGTACCCCTCTTCGAGGGGAAGCGCGACGAGCTCGTCCCAGGTGAGGGTGACCTCGTTCTGAACGAGTCCGTGGATGCGAAGCGACCAGTCGGCCGGATCGACCTGGGGGACGACCAGTGCGGTGTCGATGCGGTAGAACGACTCGTTCGGGGTGATCACGTCCGCGAGCCCCGAGATGTTCAGTTCGGCGCCGGCGGGAACAGGGGATGCCGCGACAGCCGGTTGCGGCAGCCGAAGCGCCGCGCGGATCGCCGCGACCGCACGGCTGCCGCCGCTCACCAGCGTCGCGCCGAGCACGGCGACGAGTCCGATCGCGGCGGCGCCTCCCGTCCAGGCGAGAAAACGCCGGCGGTCCATCTGCGCAGGGTTGTCGAGCGGAGCATCCGGGGGCGGCGCGTCTGATCGGGCGATCGGCCGCGCGGGCAGCATCCGCACCAGCGTCCGCAGCGTCACGGCCATCGTGGCGCCGGCGATGAGCGAGGGAAGCCATGACAGCGGGCCGGCGTCGGCGCGGGTGAGCGCCACAGCGGCGCCGACGACGCCGAGGGCGACGGCGATCGCCACCCCGACCGGCCGGCGGCGTCGCTCGAGAAGACCGGCGACTGCGGCGACGACGAGCAGCACGATGGCGATCCCGGTGAGCAGGGCGATCTTGTCGGCCGTGCCGAACCACGCGATCGCGGTGTCTTTCGCCCAGGGGGGAGCGGCGTCGATGAGCGCACCGCCGATGGCGGCGAAGGGACTGGATGACGGCGCGATCAGCGCTGCGGAGAGTTCACCCAGGCCCGCACCGAGAAGCGCCGCAACGGCGCCGGCCGCCGCGGCGAGCCATCCGTCCCGGGTTCTCGCGCGATCGGTCTTCGCCACGTTCTCGAGCCTAAGGTGCTCCACACTCCAGGGCTCCGCGCCGGGGGCGACGGAAGGCTGACGACGATCTCGGGTTGACGAGGCGCAACCGTTCTGCCTACGGTGCTCGTGCCGAGAAAGCGCCTCCCCCCCACAATCCGCGTGCTCGCCCGGCTGAACGCCGCCGTTTCCGATCGACAAGGACGTCACGTTGCCTCGCCATGCCCCCCTTCTTCGTGCGAGTGCCACGGCCGCCGCCGTGGCCCTTCTCCTCACCGGTGTCTCCCCCGCCGCCCATGCGGCGGAGTCCACCGAGACCTTCCGCGACTTCGAATCCGGAACCTCCGACCACATCCAGTGGGGATCGGCCGGAGCGGGGGTGCAGACCATCGCCGACGCCGGCACGGGGTCGTACCCCGATTCCGGGCCGAACACCCACGTACTCAGCTACGGCTTCGACGTGACCGCCGCCGGCGCGTTCGGCGGTGTCGGATTCGAGCGCGCCGCAGACATGCCGGCGCTCGACTGGTCGGCCTACGACGGCGTGCAGTTCTGGATGCACGGCGACGGGACCGCCTCGAGCATCCAGGTCGAGATCATGGATGCCGCCGCAGCCGACCCCGGCGTCTCCGACCGATGGGACACCGTCGTGCCGGTGGGCGCCGGCTGGAACCTCGTGAAGCTCCCATGGTCGGCGTTCGCCTACGCGTCGGACTACCAGGACTCTGGGGCTCCCAACGACGGCACGCTCGATCTCGACTTCGTGCGCGGTCTGCTGTTCCCGGCGAATGCGGGAGCGGCGACCGTGAAGATGGACGCCATCTCGCTGTTCTCCTCCGACGGACCGGTCGCCGCAACCGTCGGGTTCGACCGCACCGCGACGAGCGTCACCGAGGGTGAGACAGCCGTCCTCCCGGTCTCGCTCAGCCGCGCGGCCGAGGGTCCTGTGACCGTCGAGGTCGTCACCGCCGACGGCACCGCGATCGCGGGCGCCGACTACACCGCGGTCGCCGAGACGCTCACGATCCCCGCGGGGACCACGAGCATCGACGTCGAGGTGGCCACCACCGCCGACGAGCTCGTCAACGGCAACCGCACACTGACCGTGTCGCTCGCGACCCCGTCGGGTGCCGATCTCGGTGTCTCGACCGCGACGATCACCATCCGCGACGACGACGCCGCCCCCGCGGCGCCCCTCTCGCTCCTGACCGAGACGGTGGAGGATTTCGAGGCGGAGTTGGTGTTGGGGGATCCGGCGGCGGTGCCGCCGTTGGGGTGGTTCGCGGCGCAGGGTGCGGGGAATGTGCCCTCGATCGAGCGGGTGGCGGATGCGACGCGTCCGGGTGCTGCCGAGGGCAATGACGTGCTGCAGTTGGGCTTCGACACGTCGTCGTGGGCTGTGGTGATCGACAACTTCACCGATGGGACCTCGTGGGTGCCGCAGGACTGGTCGGCCTACCGAGGGGTGGGGTTCTGGATGCAGGGCACAAACTCGGGTGCGCCGATGTTCGTCGATCTGCTCGACAACCGCAACCCCGGTTCGACGGTGGATGACGCCGAGCGGTTCTCGGTGCAGTTCGTCGACGATTTCACCGGGTGGCGGTTCATCGAGCTGCCGTTCGAGGACTTCGCCCGCAAGAACATCGGCAACGGTGCGCCCGATGACGGCCTCACCCTGACCGAGGTGCACGGGTTCGGCATCGGCGTTGAGCAGACCTCCACACCCGTCACCCCCGTCATCCGACTCGACGACATCGCACTGGTGGAGTACCAGCAGACGGTGGAGGATTTCGAGGCGGAGTTGGTGTTGGGGGATCCGGCGGCGGTGCCGCCGTTGGGGTGGTTCGCGGCGCAGGGTGCGGGGAATGTGCCCTCGATCGAGCGGGTGGCGGATGCGACGCGTCCGGGTGCTGCCGAGGGCAATGACGTGCTGCAGTTGGGCTTCGACACGTCGTCGTGGGCTGTGGTGATCGACAACTTCACCGATGGGACCTCGTGGGTGCCGCAGGACTGGTCGGCCTACCGAGGGGTGGGGTTCTGGATGCAGGGCACGAACTCGGGTGCGCCGATGTTCGTCGATCTGCTCGACAACCGCAACCCCGGTTCGACGGTGGATGACGCCGAGCGGTTCTCGGTGCAGTTCGTCGACGATTTCACCGGGTGGCGGTTCATCGAGCTGCCGTTCGAGGACTTCGCCCGCAAGAACATCGGCAACGGTGCGCCCGATGACGGCCTCACCCTGACCGAGGTGCACGGGTTCGGCATCGGTGTTGAGCAGACCTCCACACCCGTGACCCCCGTCATCCGACTCGACGATCTGACCCTGGTCGGTCAGTCCGACGCCAACCGTCCGCTGCAGCTGAACTTCGCCCGCTCGACCTTCATCGTGGCAGAGGGTGACACCGCCGCGGCGGAGCTGCGGCTGTCGCGGGTGTCGGAGGAGGACGTGACGGTCGCGTACGCGACCGAGGTCGCCGAGTACCGCACCTCGACCGAGGACCTGCCGGCGACGGCGGACCGCGATTTCGTCCCGACCCGCGGCACGGTCACAATCCCGGCAGGTGAGCAGTCGGCCGTGATCGAGGTCGCGACGATCGACGACGACAAGGCCGAGGTCGACGAGACGTTCGTCATCCGCCTGTCCGAGCCCGTGGGAGCCGAGCTCGGGATGTCGACGATCGGACGGGTGAGCATCACCGACACCGACGTCGCCCCCGACGGCATGCTCGAGGACTTCGAGTCGGGCGCGGGTCTGCTGCGTCCCACCGGCGAAGCGGAGATCTCAACGCGCGAGATCGCCGCGGGCGACGACGGTGCCTATGAGGGCCAGTCGTCGTTCGAGAACGTGCTCGACATCGAGGGCACGGGCGGGTTCGCTCGCGAACTCGAGCAGTCGCAGGACTGGTCGGCCCGCGAGGGTCTCGGGTTCTGGTACCAGGGCGCCGGTGACGGGCGAACGGTGACGGTGGGCCTCGACGACGGCACGGCCGAGCGCGTCGGGCCCGAGGGCTGGGAGCTGGCGTGGTCGGACGAGTTCGACGCTCCGGCAGGGACGCCCGCAGACGAGCGCTGGTGGACCTACGAGACGGGAGGCTGGGGCTGGGGCAACGACGAGCTGCAGTACTACACCGACTCGACCGAGAACGCTGCGCACGACGGTGAGGGCAACATGGTCATCACCACGCGTGCCGTGGAAGACCCTGCGGCCTTGGGCCTGGAGTGCTGGTACGGACCGTGCGAGTTCACCTCTGCTCGCCTCATCACCGAGGGCAAGGTCGAAGCGCTCCACGGTCGCATCGAGGCGCGGGCGCAGATGCCCGATGGGGAGCCGGGGATCTGGCCGGCGATCTGGTCGCTCGGAAACGACTTCCGCGACGTCGGATGGCCGCAGACGGGTGAGATCGACGTGATGGAGTACGTTGGAAAGCTTCCCGACGAGATCTTCGGAACGATCCACGGTCCGGGGTACTCGGGTGGGAACGCCTACGGCCAGACCTACGACTTCGGCGAGGACCTCAGCAATCGCTGGCTGACCTTCGCGGTGGAGTGGGAGCCCGAGGAGATCCGCTGGTACGTCCAGCTCGAGGACGGCGAGGAGATCCTCTTCCACACCGCCACGCCCGAGGACGTGGCGCCCTCGGAGTGGGTGTACGAGCACGCATTCACGTTCCTGATGAACATGGCCGTCGGAGGCAACTTCGGTGGGCCGCTGGGTGCTGATCTGACGTTCCCGCAGGAGCTCAAGGTCGACTACCTGCGGGTTTATCAGGCCCCGGATGACGCGGAACGGTTCCGTGCCTCGTTCACCGACGACGTCGCCGGCTGGCGATACGTCGAGGTGCCCTTCGACGCCTTCGAGCGCAGCGACGAGCAGCCTGCGGGTGCGCCTGACGACGGACTGCAGCTGACGTCGGTCTCGGGCTACCGCCTGTCGACCGATGGAGCGGAGGCGGTGGCTGTGGACCGCCTGCAGGTGCTGACGGAGATCACGGACCCCGTCCCGGGTGTGGATCCGGGCCCCGACCCCGGCCCCGACCCGGGAACCGACCCCGGCGCCGGCCAGCCCGGCGTGCCCGGCGCCGGCGCTCCCGGCCAGCCCGCGGCCGGCGAGGGTCCGAGAGGCGTCCTGGGCGCGACCGGCGTCGAGGGGCCGTGGGCGGCGGTCGCTGCCGGTCTGACCCTGCTGCTGGCGGGTCTGGTCCTGGCCCTGCGTCGATTCGCGCGTCGACGTGATCTCGGAGGCTCCGAGGTCTGAGGCGATCCGAGGGCGTCGCGCCGGTCTTCCCGACGGCGTGGCGCCCTCGGCGTTTCGCCGCGGCATCCGGATGCGAAAGAGTAGCCCCATGGCGGCACGGCACGGCGAACGCATCGAGACGGTGCGGCGCCCCGACACCTCGGATGCGCCGGCCTTCGACCTCACCTACGTGCGCTCGGGGCCCCGGGGCGCGACGCCGGTCGTCATCCTTCCGGGCGGCCCGGGCCTCGCCTCGGTCCGTCCCTACCGCAGCGTCCGCCGGATCGCCGCGGGCGGCGGGCTGGACGTCGTCATGGTCGAGCACCGTGGCGTCGGCCTCTCGCGGACCGACCTCGCCGGAGCGGCCCTTCCGCCGTCGGCGATGCGCATCCTGGCGGTGCTCGACGACGTCGCTGCGGTCCTCGACCACGAACGCATCGAACGCGCTGTCCTGGTCGGCTCGTCGTACGGCAGTTATCTGGCGTCCGCGTTCGGCGTGCGCCATCCCGACCGTGTCGAGCGGATGCTGCTGGATTCGCCCCTGCAGTCCACGGCCGACCTCGCGATCGAGCGGGAGCGCGTGCGGGGACTGTTCTGGGACGCGGGTGACGCGCTCTCGGCAGATGTGCGCACGCTCGTGGACCGCGGTGAGGATGAGCGGTCGGTGCTCGACGTGGTCCGCGCGGCGTACGAGCTGGCGGGGCTCGAGCTGGCCGCCGCACTTGCGCGCCGGCGGGTGCGGCGCGGACCGCCGCTGACCTGGCGAGCGCTCTCGGCCTACGCGACGCGCGACGAGGACATCGCCCGTATCCCCGGGGTGTACGAATTCGACCTGGCCGGGGTGATCGCCTTCCGCGAGCTCGCTTACGGAGCGCCGCTCGACGGCCTGCCGCTCGACCCGGCTTCGACCTACGCCCCGCTCGCGCCGCGGTTCCCCGCGTTCGCGGGGGAGCCCTACGACCTTCCCGCGCTCACCCCCGCCTTCCCCTGGCCCCTGGTCGTCCTCAGCGGCACCCGAGACCTCCGCACCCCGCCCGCGATCGCCGAGCGGACCGCGCGGAGAGCTCGGGACGCCGTGCTCGTCACGCTCGAGAACGGACACAGCGCGCTGGACACCCACCCGGTCGCGCTCCTGAACGCCGTCCGCCGGCTCGTGCGTGGCATGCAGCACCGCCTCCCCGACGAGAGCGGCGTGCTCGAGCGGCTTCCGCGCCGCGGCGCGGGTGCGCGCCTTCCGGCCCTGCTCGAGGCGATGTCGCGCGCGGAGGGACTCCTCGGTCGTTGAACGCCCGAGTCAGACCCGACCGGCGTGGACCGCGTCGAGGGCGGCGGCGTCGGCGGAGCTCATCCCGTCGATCGGCTCGCCGTTCCACACGATGTCGTCGCCGAGAGCGGCGAGGATCTCCTTGCGGTCACCGTGCTGGATCTTCGCCCCGTGGACGATGGTCGCGGGGCTCCACATCATCGCCAGGCTGTCGTGCCAGCCGCTTCCGACATCCTTCACGTGCAGCAGGTCGTGCAGCGACGTCGGCAGGTGCGACAGCGGTTCGGCGAAGCAGTCGGCGACCACCGCGAGGGTGATCTCCCGCTCTGCGCCGGGCTCGGCGACGACGGGCTCGTCGACGTCGCCGGTGAGGGCGCGACCGACATCGGCGGCATCGAGCAGGATGACGCCGTTGGTGGGTCGCGGGTTGCATTCGATGATGCGCAGTCCGTCGCCGTGGTCGACGAAGTCGAACGACAGCTGGCCGGTGAACCCGGGATCGAGGGAGTCGACGATGCGCTGGGCGTAGCCGAGGGTGTCGGTGCTGTCCACGGCCAGGAAGGCGATCGCCGTGCTGTGCGCCCACTGCTCCGCGGCCACATACGTCGTGTGGGCTGTCACGCGGCCGTCGACGATGATGCTGTACGAGCACACCATCGGCCCGTCGACGAAGGGCTGCACGAGCCAGGGTTGCTCGGGGGTGGGATGACACTCGTCCACCGGCGTCTTGCCGGCGAGCGGACCGGTGTTGGTCAGCAGGCCCACGCCGCCGCGTGAGAACGCCGCCCGGGCGAAGTAACGGGGGAAGCGGGCGATGGTCTCGACGAGCTCCTCGTCGCTGGTGACCACCACCGTCTCGGGGATGGGGACACCCGCCTCCTCGGCGAGCCGCTGGAAGCTCGCCTTGTCGTGGAGGCGCGCGAGATCGCCGAATGTGCCGGTGAGCACGCGGACACCCTCGGGCAGATCGTCCTGGCGCGCGGCGAGGTAGAAGACCTCCTCGAAGGTGGGGATGATCACCTCGATCTCGTGCGCGGCGACGAAGTCCGACACCTCGGTGATGAAGGCGTCGGTGGCGAAGCGCGGCGACGAAGTCACCAGGTGGCCGGCGGCGAACCGTGAGTGGCTGCCGACCGCGCCGCCGTAGGTGTCGCTGGCGTAGACGGTGTGTCCGATGCTCCCGAGCTTGCGGATGAGATCCAGCGCGAAGGTGTTGCGGGAGCTGGTGACGAGGATGCGCATGGCGTCCTTCCGGTCGAGGTGCCGCTCAGCCTAGCGACGTCGGCTCCGGCCGGGTCGAAACACTGCGGCAACACGCCCCCGACTAGGCTCGGGGCATGGGTGACCTGTTCGACGGCTACGGTGCCACGCTGACGCCCCGCCGGTCGCCCGCGGGTGTCGCCCCGTTCGACGAGATGTTCGCGATGTCGCGGAACGGGTCGGCGGGGGCGGAGTCGCGGGAGGCCTATCGCGAGCTCCATCAGGCCTTGGCGCAGATGACCCAGGAAGAGCTGCGCGGACGCACCGAATCGCTCGCGAGCTCGTATCTCGCCCAGGGCGTGACCTTCGACTTCGCCGGTGAAGAACGGCCTTTCCCTCTCGACGCCGTGCCGCGCATCATCGCCTTCGACGAATGGTCGCGCATCGAAGCGGGGGTGAAGCAGCGCGTGCGCGCGCTCGAGGCGTTCCTCGACGACGCGTACGGTCATCAGCACTGCGTGCGCGACGGAGTCCTCCCGGCGCGTCTCATCGCGTCATCCCAGTACTTCTACCGGCAGGCCGCCGGCATCCACAGCGCCAACGGCGTGCGCATCCAGGTCTCGGGGATCGACCTCATCCGCGACGAGAACGGCGAGATGCGCGTGCTGGAAGACAACGTGCGCGTCCCGTCGGGTGTGTCGTACGTCATCTCCAACCGCCGCGTGATGGCCCAGACCCTTCCCGAGCTCTTCGTCTCGATGCGGGTGCGGCCGGTCGGGGAGTACCCCAACAAGCTCCTCGCGGCGCTGCGGGCCTCGGCCCCGCCCGGGGTCGAAGAGCCGAACGTCGTCGTGCTGACCCCCGGTGTGTACAACTCGGCGTACTTCGAGCACACCCTCCTCGCCCGACTCATGGGCGTCGAACTCGTCGAGGGGCGCGACCTGCTCTGCATCGGCGGCAAGGTGTTCATGCGCACCACCCGCGGACCCAAGCGCGTCGACGTCATCTACCGCCGGGTGGACGACGACTTTCTCGACCCGCTGCAGTTCCGCGCCGACTCGATGCTCGGGGCTCCCGGGCTCATGCTCGCCGCGCGGCTCGGCAACGTCACGATCGCCAACGCGGTGGGCAACGGGGTTGCCGACGACAAGCTGATCTACACCTATGTGCCCGACCTGATCCGGTACTACCTCGCCGAGGAGCCGATCCTGAAGAACGTCGACACCTGGCGGCTGGAAGATCCGGGTGCGCTCGAGGAGGTGCTCGACCGGCTCGACGAGCTCGTGGTCAAGCCTGTCGACGGCTCGGGCGGGAAGGGCCTGGTCGTCGGCCCCGACGCCTCCCCGGCCGAGCTCGAGGCGCTCCGCCACCGACTGCTCGCCGACCCGCGCGGGTGGATCGCCCAGCCGGTGGTGATGCTGTCGACCATCCCCACCCTCGTCGAGGACGGGATGCGTCCCCGTCACGCCGACCTCCGGCCCTTCGCTGTCAACGACGGCGAGGATGTCTGGGTGCTCCCCGGCGGGCTCACCCGTGTGGCGCTTCCGGAGGGGCAGCTCGTGGTCAACTCCAGCCAAGGCGGCGGCTCGAAGGACACCTGGATCGTCGGTGGTTCCGCGCCCTCGCACGTCGAGTACGGGCAGGGGGCCGGCCTGGCCGGGCTCGTCGCCGATCAGGCGGCCACGGTCACGGCCGCCATCCCGATCATCTACGACGAGCAGGACGAGGTGACCCACTCGCCCCAGGACCGCCCGCGCACGCGCACCGAGCAGCAGGAGCAGCAGCAGCAGGGGAGGGATGACGCATGCTGAGCCGCATCGCCGAGTCACTGTTCTGGATCGGGCGGTACATCGAGAGGTCCGACGGCACCGCGCGCATCCTCGACGTGCACCTCCAGCTCCTTCTCGAAGACCCCTGGATCGATGAGGACACCGCCTGCCGCTCTCTGCTGAGCGTGATGGGGTCCTACCCGCTCGAGGGCGCAGACCGGGTCGGTCGCGATGATGTGCTGCAGCGTCTTGCCGTCGACCGGATGAACCCCGCGAGCATCGCCTATTCGATCTCGGCGGCCCGCGAGAACGCCCGCCGTGCGCGCGAGATCGTCTCCACCGAACTGTGGGAGACCCTCAACACCACCAGTGCCCGGATGCCGCGGCGCCTCCAGCGCGACAAGGTGCACGAGTTCTTCCAGTGGGTGCGCGAGCGCGCCGCCCTCGCCGTGGGCGTCGTCGACTCCTCGACCAGCCGCGACGAGGCCTGGCAGTTCTTCACGCTCGGGCGCAGCATCGAGCGCACCGACATGACCGCGCGCCTGCTCGCGACGAGGTCGCTGACCGAGGCATCCGGTCCGTCCTGGACGACCATCCTGCGTTCGTGCGGTGCCTACGAGGCGTACCTGCGCACCTACCGGGGCATGCCGAGTGCGCGCAACGCCGCCGAGTTCCTGCTGCTGGACCGGCTGTTCCCCCGCTCGATCATCTACTCCATCCAGCTCGCAGAGGAATGCATGAGTGCCATCGATCCCCGCGCCGACCGTGTGGGGCACTCCAACACGGTGCTCCGCGCGCTCGGGCGCATCCGCAACGACCTCGAGTACCGGCCGGTCAGCGAGATCCTCAACGAGCTTCCGCATCACATGCAGCGCGTGCAGAAAGTGACGCGTGAGGCATCCGAGGCGATCAAGTCGCGGTTCTTCCCCACGCAGGCCGAGCCGAGCTGGATCGGGGAGATCTCGTGAAGCGCCTCCGCATCGAGCACTCGACCGGCTTCTCCTACCAGGGGAACGTCTCGGCGTCCTACAACGAGGCGCGAATGCTGCCGGGATCGACCGACAGCCAGTTCGTCCTGAACTCCTCGCTGGACATCGAGCCGTCCACATCCGTCAATCACTACGTCGACTACTTCGGCACGCGTGTGGCGTCGTTCGATGTCCTCTCGCCGCACGCGGCACTGCAGATCACCGCGCGCTCGCTCGTGGAGGTGCGGTCGCGTCCGATCGCGCACACGCCCCTCACCTGGCACGGGCTCGGCGATGAGGCAGCTGCCTCGGTGGCGACCATCGAGCAGCTCGGCCAGACCGCACGCACCCGCCCGCACCCGGAGGTGGCCGAGCTCGCCCGCTCGATCGCCGCCGCGCACACCCATCCCGGCGAGGCGGCCCACGCCATCTCCATCGCCGTCGGCGACGCCGTCGAGTACATGCACGGCGTCACCGGGGTGCACTCCACGGCGAGCGATGCGTGGACGGCGCGCAAGGGCGTGTGCCAGGACATCACCCACATCACACTCGGTGCCCTCCGCGAAGTGGGGATCCCGGCGCGCTACGTCTCGGGCTACCTGCACCCCCGGCCCGACGCGGAGGTCGGTGTCGCGGTCACCGGCGAGTCGCACGCCTGGGTGGAGTGGTTCGCCGGCGACTGGCACGGATTCGACCCCACGAACAACATCGAGATCGGCGATCGCCACGTGCTCGTCGGCCGGGGCCGCGACTACAACGACGTGCCGCCCCTGCGCGGGGTGTACGCGGGGCCGTTCAAGAGCCAGCTCAACGTGAAGGTCACCATCACGCGGGAGATGTGACCATCAGGGCGTCGATCCGATCCGCGGATCGCGACGAAACACCTTCGAGGCGGAGATCGCCTCCGCGTTCTCGCGCCGTGGCGCCGAACGTGACGACGACGACACGGCAGGGTGGACCAATGAGTTTCCGGCAGAGTCTGCGCGAGTTCGAGCTGGCCACGCGCCCGATCCATCCCGAGTCCAAGGCCGCGCTGGAGAAGCGCTGGCGAGAGCTTCCGCCGCATGCGCAGACCGACAATCAGCTGCTCGGTCGCTGCGCCGTCGGATGCGAGGGGACCCACGGCGTCTTCCCGAAGTGCAACCTCACCTGCTCGCCGTGTTACCACTCCGCCGATGCGAACAAGGTGCGCATCGACGGCGCGCACACCGTCGACAACGTCGACGAGCAGATGCGGTACCTCCGTCGCATCCGGGGCCCGCGCGCCCACGCGCAGCTGATCGGCGGCGAGGTCAGCCTCCTTCCGGCAGCCGACCACGCCGCAGCGCTGCTCGCGATGCGCGCGCAGGGGCGCGAGCCCATGTCGATGACCCACGGCGACTTCGACTACGACTACCTCCTCGACGTCGTTCTCGATGACGAGGGTCGTCCGCGATTCGACAAGGTGTCGTTCGCGGCCCACTTCGACTCGCTCATGCGCGGCCGTCGCGGGGCGGTGCGACCCCGCAGCGAGGCGGAACTCCACCCGTTCCGTGAGGAGTTCGCGCGGATGTTCGTCGATCTCAAGCGCGACCACGGGGTGAACCGCTACCTCGCGCACAACATGACGGTGACGCCCTCCAACGTCGACGAGGTCGAAGAGGTCACGCGCGCCGTGCTGGAGATGCCGTACGACATGATGTCGTTCCAGCCCGCCGCCTTCATCGGCGACGACCGGCGCTGGCGGGAGGACTTCGGCGAGGTCACGATCGACAAGGTCTGGGAGCGCATCGAGAAGGGCGCCGGGCAGAAGCTGCCCTGGCAGGCGACGCAGTTCGGCGACCCCCGCTGCAACCGGTCCACGGTCGGGGTGCGGGTGGGCGGCGTCTTCGCGCCGCTGCTCGACCCCGAGGACCCGAAGGACATCGCCGCCCGCGACCGATTCCTCGCCCACCACGGCGGGATGGTGTTCGGCGACGTGCCGAAGCCGGTGCTCGCCATCAAGGTCGCTCGCGCCGCGCTCGCGCACCCCGGTGACATCCCGCCCCTCATCGGGCTCGCCCGCCGGGTCGTGCGGCGCGCGGGCGGTCTTCGCCGGATCCTCCGTGCCGCCCGACGCGGGAAGCTGTCGTTCAAGACGTTCGTCGTTCACAACTTCATGGACGCCGAGCAGGTGGCGCCGGCGTGGGATCTCATGGAGAAGGGCGTCGTCTCCGACGACCCGGTGCTCAAGGAGACGCAGGAGCGGCTCGGGTCGTGCATGTACGCCATGGCGCACCCCGAGGACGGCCGACTGGTGCCCGCATGCGTCCAGCACAGCGTGCTCGACCCGCTGGAGAACGTCGAGCTGCGTCGCGTGCTGCCGCTCGTCGGCGCCGGTGCTGCCGGTGCGGTCTCGCCGTCGGTCGTCTCCCGCCCGTCGGGTCTGACGCCGGTGCGCAGCACCGGCCGCGCCGGCGCCTGACGCCTGCGCCGGCGCCTGATGTTCCGCGCCCCCGCCGATCCCGCACTGCGCCGTCGTCGCCGTCCGTCAACCGCTCGCCTGCCGCATAAGGCCCGGAGCGGCGCTCTTTGTGACAGGTGAGGCGTGGATGGCGCGGGGGACGGGTGCTCGGTTGTCGCAATCTGCGCGGGGTGGCGCCCTCTGTGACAGGTGAAGCGTGGATGGCGCGGGGGACGGGTGCTCGGTTGTCGCAATCTGCGCGAGGTGGCGCTCTCTGTGACAGGTGAGGCGCGCCGCGAGAGGCGTCAGGCGGCGACGACGTGCGCCGCGCCGACCGGGAGGGCGAGCTCGACGCGCTCGCCGAGCCGCGGTGCTCCGGCGGCCGTGACCTCGGCGTGGAGCAGCACGGTCGGGGTCACGCGGATGGTGAGGTCCATGCGGGCGCCGGAGGCGCGGGCTGACTCCACCGTCCCCGTCCATCGCTGGCCCGCCGCCCGTGCGGGTGCGACGGTCTCGACCGCGAGGGGCGCCCGCCCGTCGTCATCCGCACGGAAGCCCGGCAGACTGGGCCCGGTGAGCGGATGCCGCGACGTCGGCGTCTCCGCGGAACGCCGCACCTGCACATCCTCCTGCCGGACGACGAGCACCGCGGGGCCGCACACCGATGCATCCGGGACCGGGATCTCGCCGAGGGCGCTGGTGTGCACCCCGCCGGTGATGACGCCGGGGACGAGGTTCCGCGCCCCCATCAGCTCCGCGACCCGCACCGACGACGGCGCGCGGTACGCCCCGGCGATATCGCTCTCGTGCTGCAGCACGCCGCCGTCGAGGACGGCGATGCGGTCGGCGACCCTCGAGGCCTCGTCTCGATCGTGTGTGACGAGCAGGATTGTGGGGCCGACGGTCAGGCGCAGTTCGTCCAGGAGCGCATGCATGTCGGCGCGGAGCGCGGGGTCGAGGGCGCTGAAGGGCTCATCGAGCAGGAGCACCGCCGGCTCCGCGGCGAGCGCCCGGGCGATCGCCACGCGCTGCTCCTGCCCGCCGGAGAGCTCGTCGACCCGGCGTGCTCCGAAACCGCGCAGCTGCACCATCTCGAGGAACTCGGCCGCACGGGTTCGGGCTGCGCGGCGCGACTCACCCTGCACCCGCGCCGAGAACGCGACGTTGTCGAGCACCGACAGATGGGGGAAGAGGAGGGACTTCTGGAAGACCATCCCGACGCCGCGGCGCTCAGCGGCAACACCCGCCACGTCGTGGCCGTCGATCAGCACGCGCCCGCCGTCGGGGGCTTCCAGCCCGGCCACGAGCCGCAGCAGCGTGCTCTTGCCCGATCCGCTCGGGCCGAGGACGGCGGTGCACGACCCGGCCGCCACGTGGAGCGTGACGTCCGAGACCGCCGTCGTCGGCGCGCCGCGGAAGCGCTTGGAGACGGCGTCGAGGGTGAGTGAGGCGGTCATGCCGGAATCCTCTCCGGGGTGGGCGGGATGGCGGTTGCGGCGGGCGTGGCGGCGGTCGGCGTCGACCGCCGGCGCCCGAGCGACACCGTTGCCAGCAGAAGGACGATGGGCGGGATGATCGCCGCGAGCGACATCACAGCCACCGCGGCGTCGTTCCCGACGGCGGCCGCCGCGCCTGCGACGACGAGGGGGAGTGTCACCAGCTCACCGGCGCCGACGATGACGGTGACGAGGTAGTCGCTCCAGGCCACGAGGAACGCCAGGAAAGCCGCGCGGGCGAAGGCGGGGGCCAGCAGCGGCACCTGCACGCGCAGCAGCACGTCGCGCCGCGACGCCCCGAGCAGTCGTGCGTTCTCCTCGTAGGACATGTCGTAGGCGCCGTATGCGGTCCGCATCACGAACGCGGTGTACGGAAGGGCGAGGACGACCAGCACCAGCACGGTGCCGGCGACCGGGGGCACGTAGGTGCGCAGCAGCACCACGTTGACCCCGAGCACCGCGGCGAACGGCGGCAGCGCGATCGGCGACAGAAGCAGCGCTGCGACGGCGCGCGGCCAGGGCACGCTGCCGAAGGTGAGAGCGCGGGCGGCCAGAGCGCCGAGCGGGGTGGCGATCGCGGCGACCGTCACCGCCAGGACGGTGGAGGTGACGAATGCGGAAACCGCACCGAACCCCTCCGCCGCGACGAGACCCCGGGTGCCCCACGCGGTCGGGAGCGGCGACGGGAACGACCAGCGGTCGGCGCCGGCCCAGAGCACGAGCGGCAGGAACGGAAGGGCGAACCACACGATGAGCAGGATGCCGGTGGCCAGCCGCACCGCCCGCCCGGCGCCGTGCGAGACGACCAGGGTCGATCCGCTCGAGGCCGGCCCCGCGCTCATCGCCACACCGCCGTCCGCCGCAGGAGCGCGAAGGTGCCGGCCACGACGCCCAGCGCGATCGCCGAGGTGACGACGGCGACGGCGGCGGCGTCGGGCCGCGAGTCCAGCGAGACACCCTGGAACAGGCGGACCGCGAGGACGGGAAGCGGCTCGGGGTAGGTGCGGCCGAGGAGCCACGACACCTCGTAGGAGGCCAGCGCGTAGACGAAGCTGATCGCCGAGCAGATCAGCAGCGTCGGCGTGGTGAGGGGGAGGAAGACCCGGCGGAAGCGCTGCCAGCGTCCTGCTCCGAGGAGGGCTGCGCTCTCGTCGTACCGCGCGATGCGCGTGGCGAGGGTGCCCGTGACCACGAGCGCGATGAAGGCGGACTCCTTCCACGCGAATTCGGCGATGGCGGCGGCCCAGAGGGGTCCGCCGACGAACGCCGGCCAGGCTTCGGGAGGAACCCCCAGCATCCGCGAGAGCATTCCTCCGTCGGCGAGCAGCAGCCCGATCGCGGCGGCGCCGATCAGGTGGGGGACGGTGACCGTCGCAGCGCCGAGCGCAGCCACGACGCGCCCGCCCCAGCGACCCGAGACGATCACGACCGCGGCGGCCATGCCGACGACGGCCGCGATGAGCGTCGAGGCTCCGGCCACCCAGAGCGAGACGCCGACCGCCGCCCAGAGCGCCGCGGGGTCGCGGGTGTAGGCCGCGAACGACAGCTCGGCCTCACCGACGATGGGCAGGAGCCCGAGGCTCTGCAGCACGGTCGCACCCAGGCCACCGCCGACCACGAGCGCGGTCGCCGCCACCGCCGGAAGCACCATCAGCGTGCCCGCCCGGCGGTGCCGGGCGGACTGCGCAGGACGGGCGACCAGCGGGGTGAGCGTCACCGGCCGAGAACCTCGGTGCGCCAACCCTCGTCGATGGCGGGTACCCACTCGGCGGCGAGCTCGGCGTGGGCGTTCTGCGACAGCACCTCGTACGGGGGCACCACCGGCGACGCGGGCAGCGTGTCGAACAGCGCCCGATCGCCCGGTTCCAGATTCTCGATGTCGAGGACGGTGAACTGTCCCCAGACCTCCGGCTCGGCCTTGGCGACCTGCTGCTGAACCGACAGGGACTCGTTCGCGACGACCATCGCGCCGGCGACGGCGTTGGAGTTGGCGGGGAGCCCGAGGAAGCTGGCATTGCCGACGGTGCCGTCGGCGAGTTCGAGCACCTTCGTCCCGGCGGGGTAGGTGCCGTCCGCGACGAGTCCGGTGAGGGTGGCGGGGCCGTAGGTCATCATCATGTCGACCTGACCGTCGGCGAACAGCTGTCCGAGCTCGGCCTCGTTCGCGGGGTAGGTGTCGCCGCCGCGCCAGAGGCTCGGCGCGAGATCGGCGAGGCGGTCGTACAGGGCCGGCGTGAGCTCATCGAACGCCTCCTGCGAGAAGGCGGTGGGCACCTCGTCGGCTCCTCCCGACACGCTCGCGAGCACCTCGCGCACGAACACCGAACCGGTGAAGTCCGGCGGTGCGGGGTAGGTGAATCGTCCGGGGTTGGCCTCCGCCCACTCGAGCACCTCGGCCATCGACGTGGGGACGTCGGTGACGGTGTCGGAGTTGTAGACGAGAGTGAACTGCGCCTTGTGCCAGGGGGCCTCGCACCCGTCGACCTCGGTGCCGAAGTCGGACAGCAGCAGCGGGTCCTGCGGATCGGTGTTCGCCATGTTCGGCAGCAGATCGGTCCACCCGCACAGCCAGGCGTCGGCTTCTTTGCCGGTGCGGAAGTTGTCGCCGTTGACCCAGATGAGGTCGACGGTGCCGTCGTCGCGTCCGGCCTGGATCTCGGTGAACACGCGATTCAGGGCGTCGCGGGTGTCGGTGACGGGCACCCGCTCGAGGGTGACGCCGTACTCGGCGACCGCCGGGGCGAGGATGTCGTCGACGTAGGCGTTGCCCTGATCGTCTCCGCCGTACATCCACAGCTGCACGGTCTGTCCCTCGGCATCGGCCAGGACCTGATCCCAGCTGTCGGGCACCTCACCGCCGGGGGCTGCAGGGGCGGAGCAGGCGGCGAGGGCCAGCGCCGGAAGCGCCAGGGCGGCGACGGCGAGACGCCGGCGGCGGGATACGAGGTTCATTGCAGCGATCCTTCCAGGTTCGGGCCTCGGCTATCGTGAGCGGGTCCACACCGACCGAAACCCCGACGAGAGCACAGACGACGAGAGGCGCATGATCACGCGAAATCGCCGCAGCGTTTCCCGGGGTGCGATCATCCGGTTGATCTCTCTCGGTGTCTTCGTCGCCGTGGCGGTTTCGGTTGGACTGCTGCTGCCCCCGCTCGATGTCGACGGCCTGCGTGACCTGTTCGGTGACCTCGGGTGGACCGGTCTCGCGGCGTTCGCGGCGATCTACGGGCTGCTCACCCTCTCTCCTGTGCCAAAGGGCGTGCTGAGCATCGGCGCGGGCGTGGTGTGGGGGTTCGGCGTCGGCGTGCTCGCCGTCTACGCCGGGGCACTCCTGGGGGCGACGCTGGCGTTCTGGGCGTCGCGGCTGCTCGGACGCGACGCCGTCGCGCGGCTGATGGGGCGTCGGGCCGCCGCGATCGACGACCTGTTCGAGCGTCGGGGGTTCCTTTCGATCCTGGGCTTGCGCCTCGTGCCGGTCGTGCCGTTCACCGCCCTGAACTACGCCTCCGGCCTCACCGGTGTCAGGTATCCCGCCTATGCCGCCGCGACCGCGGTCGGGATCATCCCGGGCACGGCGGCCTACGTCGCGCTCGGCGCGTTCGGCATCGAGGCAGGACCGCTCTTCTGGGTCGCTCTGGGGGTTCTCGGCGCGCTCTCCCTCGTCGGGGCGGCCGCCGGGGTGGTCGTGCAGCGCCGCCGCGTGCGTGCGCGCGCCGCCGGCGCGGCATCCGATGCTCCCTCCGGCTCCGAACAGGAAGCGACGACCGGCCTCGAGGACCGGAGCGGACGGGGGGCCGAGCATGCTTGACGCGACGCTCCGACCCCGCCTCGCCCGCCCACTCGAAGCCCTCGCGGCGATGCTCGACCGGCCGGGGATCACGCCCGACCGTCTGACCGTCGCCGGACTCGTGCTGGGTCTGGCCTCCGCGGCGGCGGCGGCGTTGCAGCTGTGGATACCGGCGCTGGTGCTCTGGCTGGTCTCGCGCGTCGTCGACGGCCTCGACGGCACGCTCGCCCGCCGCCGAGCGGCCGCTCGCGGCCAGGAACGCGGCGGCACCCACGCGGGCGGGTTCCTCGATATCGCCGCCGACTTCGTCGTGTACGGCGCGACCGTGGTGGGCGTGGCGATCGGGGCCACCGCCGGTGGGGCCCCGTGGTGGCCCTTTCTCCTGGTGCTCCTCGCCTACTACATCAACGGGACGGCATTCCTGGCGTTCTCCTCGATCGCCGAGCGTGCCGATCGTCGAATCGACGACGGACGGTCGCTGTCGTTCCTCGGAGGACTCGCCGAGGCGACCGAGACCATCGCGGTGCACGCGCTGTGGCTCATCCTGCCGTTCTGGGCGGGCGAGATCGCCGTGGCGTGGGCGGTGATCGTCGGACTGAGCGCGACGCAGCGGATCGTCGTCGGCTACCGGGCGCTGCGCTGACCGGATCGGATCAGAGAGCTGCCCGGCGGGCGTGCCGCCGCCGGAGGAATCGGATGCCGCGGCCGACGATCCCGCGATCGAGGCCGTCCTGCGCGGCGCTGATCGCGGCGTTCCAGGCGGCATCGGCGTAGGTGGGGTAGGCGTGGATCGTGCTCGCGAGGGCACGGACGGACACGCCCGCGGCGATCGCGGTCGTCACCTCCCCGAGCACCTCGCCCGCGCGGGGGCCGACGACGGAGGCGCCGCGCAGCCGTCCGCGGCGGTCGATGACGAGCGTGGTGTGCCCGGCGGTGTCGTGATCGGCGACGGCGCGGTCGACGTCGTCATGCTCCTTGGTCACGACACGCAGACCCTGCGCGCGGGCATCGGCGGGTGCGACTCCGACGGCGCCGACCTCGGGGGCGGTGAAGGTCACCCGCGGCACGGCCGCGACATCCACCGTGCGCGAAAGACCGAGAACGGCGTTCGTCGCCGCCGTGCTGCCGAAGAACCCCGCGGTGTGGGTGAACCGCGGCAGCGGGGTCACGTCGCCGGCCGCGCGGATGCGCGGGTTGGAGGTGCGCAGCGTGCGGTCGACGTCGACGTCGCCGTCGGGCGTGAGGCGCACCCCCGCTTCTTCGATCCCCAGGCCCTCGACGGCGGCACGACGACCGAGCGCCGCGAGCATCCGATCGAAGGCGACCTCCGTTCCGTCGGAGAGGTGCGCGGTGCCGGCACCCGCGGGTCCGGCAGGCGTCAGCGCCGTCACCGTGGTGTCCACCCGGACGTCGACGCCGTCGCGGACGAGGGCGTCGTGGACGATCCGGCTCGCCGCGGCATCCTCCCGGGGGAGGATCCGCTCGCCTCGGTGCACCAGCGTGACGCGGGTGCCCAGGCGCGCCATCGCCTGTGCGAGCTCGCATCCGATCGGTCCGCCGCCCTGCACGAGCAGGGTCTCTGGCCGGCGCTGCAGATCCCAGAAGGTCTCATTGGTGAGGACCGGCAGATCGGCGGCGCCGGGCACGTCGGGCGTCACCGGGTGGCTGCCGGTGGCGATGACCGCGTCGCGGAACCGGAGGCGGTGTCCGGCGACCTCGAGGTGCGTCGGACCGGTGAACCGCGCGCGACCGGTGAGCACAGAAACGCCCTTGGCCACCAGGGCCTCGGGGGCGTCGACGGGCTCGATGTGCGCGATCGCGGCGCGGACGCGGGCCATCACCCGCGGGAAGTCGACGGTGACCCCGGTGACCTCGATGCCGAGGCGCGACGCGGTGCGGGCGGTGTGGGCCGCGTGTGCGGCCGCGATGAGGGCCTTCGAGGGTACGCAGCCGGTGTGGAGGCACTCGCCGCCGAACCGCGCGGCCTCGATGAGGAGGGTGCGTGCGCCCAGAGAGGCCGCGGTCCGGCTGGCCACGAGGCCCGCGCTCCCCGCGCCGATGACGACGAGATCCCACTCACCGGCCGCCTCGGCGGGGGAGAGGATGCGGGCGCGGCCAGACGAGGGGGAGGTCACGGGCGTCAGCCTACGCGGCGGCCCGAGGGGTGGGTCGCCGATGGCATCATCGAGGTCACCGGCTCGACTCGCGCCGCCCGATTCGAGGAGAACCGATGTCCAGGCCATTCCGCCGCTACAGCGCCGGCGCTCGCTTATACGACGTGCTGTCGGGGGAGCGCTGGGTCTACCGGGCGGGTCGTGTCGCCGGCATCGAACTCATGGGTCTGCGCAGCGGAGACGTCGTGCTCGATCTCGGTTGCGGCACGGGGCTGAACTTCCCGCTCGTGCGCGCCGCCGTCGGGAGGACCGGCCACATCGTCGGCGTCGACCGGAGCGCCGACATGCTCGCGGTCGCTTGGGGCAGGGTGCGCCGCGAGGGATGGTCGAACGTCACCCTCGTCGAGGCGGATGCGGCCGACCTCGATGCCGGGGACGTTCGGGCACGGGTCGCCGCGGCCACCGGGAGTGCCGGCGGTGTCGACGCGGTGCTGTCGACCTATGCGCTGAGCGTCATGCGAGACGGCGCGACGGAAGCGTGGGCGCGTGCGGTGGATCTCGTGCGTCCGGACGGGGTGCTCGCCGTCGTGGACATGCAGCCGCCGACCGGGCGCTGGCGGATCTTCTCGCCGCTCGCGCGCCTCGCGTGCGCTGTGGGCGGTGCGGACATCCGGGCCCGGCCGTGGCGACTCGTCGCGCGCGACGCCGATCCCGGGTCGGTGCGGGAGGTCACGGTGCGCGGGGGCCATATCGTCACGGCCGTCGGTCGGTTGCCCGGAGAGGACGCCTCCGCGACCGGATCGTGATGACGGATGCACGACCGGTGGTGCGGGTGTCACAGAACGAGGCGGGTGAGCGTCACCCGGCGGCTCTGCCCGGCATGGCTCGCCGGAGGGGGGTCAGCCGGTCGGTGCGTCGGGGTCGAGGGCGCGGATCTGATCCTCCTCGACGGCGTTGTCGGCCTCGAGGCGGTTCTCGGTCTTCTCGTCGCCTCCGGCGGGCCCGTCGCCGGGAGTCTCGCCGACAGGGGGTTCGTCGGTGTCGCCGTGCTCGTCGGGACGGTCGTGGTGCTCGCTCATGTCTCCACGGTAGGCCCGGGCACCCGATCGCCCGGAGGGCTTGCGCCGGCCACCTCTTCGGTGCGTGACCGCCCGACGGTTCCCCCGGCCCCGCTGCCCAGCGATGCCGTGGCGGCCAGCCCGATCACGAGGAACCCGGCCGCCGCCCACGTCGCGTAACGGGTGCCGTCCGAGAACGCCTGCGCCGCGGCATCCGCGATCGAAGCCGTCTCGGGGTTCGCGCGCAGGCCTGCGATCGCGCCCCCGGCGCTGTCGACCACCGACGAGACGACCTGGTCGCGCTGCGCGGCCGGGACACCCTGGTCATCGAGCGAGGCGGTGAGGGCAGCGGAGGTGCTGGTGAAGAGGATCGTGCCGAGCACCGCGATGCCGAGCGCCGCGCCGACCTGGCGCGCCGTGGACTGCGTGCCCGACGCCTGGCCGCCCTCGGCGACCGGCACATCGGCGAGGACCACACCGGTCAGCTGCGCGGTGGCGAGACCGACGCCCAGGCCGTAGACGAAGAGGAAGGGCAGCAGCAGCACCCAATTCGCGTCGGGCGTGATGACGAACCCGAGCCCGCCGATGCCGATGATCTCGGCGACGAGGCCCGCCCGCACCACCCACACCGGCGCGATGCGCCCGCTCGCGGCCCCCGCGACGCCACTTGCCACGAAGGATCCGATCGCGAGCGCGAGGAGGATGAACCCCGTCTGCAGGGCGTCGAAGCCCAGCACGAACTGCAGCCAGAGCGGGAGGGCGAGGATGACGCCGAACTCGCCGAGCGAGACGATCGTCGCCGCGATGTTGCCGTTGCGGAACGACGGGATGCGGAAGAGGTCGAAGCTCAGGAGCGTCGAGCGCCCCAGCCGCCGCCGTCGCAGGCCCCACGCGATGAAGGCGATGAGCCCGAGCACCGCGATCGCGAGGGCGAGGGGGACGGGGGACAGGTCCCACGGCCAGGAGACCCCGGCGAGCTCGATCGAGCCGTCCGTCGTCCACCAGCCGTAGTTGCGCCCCTCGATGAGGCCGAACACCAGCGCGGCCATCGTGATCACCGAGAGCACGGCGCCGACGGCGTCGGTGCGGCGCGTGTCGGTGCCGCGCGACTCGGCGACGGTGACCATCACGCCGACGAAGATGAGGATGCCCAGGGGGATGTTGATGCCGAACGCCCAGTGCCACGAGAACGCGGTGGTCAGCCAGCCGCCGAGGAGCGGGCCGACGGCGGCCATGCCGCCGATGGTCGACCCCCACACCGCGAAGGCGAT
Organism: Microbacterium sp. SLBN-154; assembly: GCF_006715565.1. Classification (NCBI taxonomy): domain Bacteria; kingdom Bacillati; phylum Actinomycetota; class Actinomycetes; order Micrococcales; family Microbacteriaceae; genus Microbacterium; species Microbacterium sp. SLBN-154. Next base: position 3,388,989 of record NZ_VFNL01000001.1, on the reverse strand, counting down.
GCCCCGCTCGCGACCCCGGAAGGTGGCGTTGATGAGCGACAGGGTCGTCGGCAGGATCATCGCACCGCCCACACCCTGGACGAAGCGCGCGGCGATGAGCATGCCGCCCGAGGTCGACAGGGCGGCGAGGATCGAGGATGCGGCGAAGATGACGACGCCGATCAGCAGCATCCGCTTCCGGCCGATGCGATCGGCGACGCTGCCGAAGACGAGCAGAAGCGCGGCGAAGACGAGGGTGTAGGCCTCTTGGACCCACTGCACCTCGGTGGAGGAGATGCCGAGGTCGTCGACGATCGCGGGGATGGCGACGTTGACGATGGTGGAGTCGACGATGATGAGCGACACCGCGATGCTGATGAACACCAGGCCCGCCCACCGGCGGTGCGACAGATCTGCCATATCGCTAGATTATCTAGTGATTGTCTCCCGTCAAGTGTTTCGGAGAGCGGCGGCGGCGCAGCGCCGCGCGCCTAGGGTGGAGGGATGTCTGACGCACTCGCGATCACCGGTGGTTACGTCGTCCCCGTCGCCGGGGACCCGATCGACGGGGGGACGGTCGTCATCACCGACGGCGTCGTCACCGCCGTCGGTGACGCGACGACGGACATTCCCGACGGCGCCCGCGTCGTGGATGCGACGGGGAAGTGGGTGCTCCCCGGATTCGTCGAGGCCCACGGCCACCTCGGTGTCCACGAAGACGGCGAGGGATGGTCGGGCAACGACACCAACGAGATGACCGACCCCAACGGCGCGCGGTTCCGGGCGCTCGACGGCATCGACATCGAAGAGGTCGGCTTCCGCGACGCGCTCCGCGGCGGGGTCACGACCGCGGTCATCAAGCCCGGATCGGGAAACCCCATCGGCGGGCGCACGGTGGCCATGAAGACCTGGGGTGGGCGCACGGTCGACGAGCAGGTGCTGGCGCACGACGTGTCGGTCAAGTCCGCCCTCGGCGAGAACCCCAAGCGCGTCTATGGCGAGAAGAAGCAGACGCCCTCCACCCGCCTCGGGGTCGCAGCGGTGCTGCGTCAGGCGTTCGTCGAGGCGCGCACGTACGCCGAGAAGCGCGCGGCCGCCGCGACGAAGGGTGAGCCGTTCGAGCGCGATCTCGGCAAGGAGACCCTGGCGTCCGTCCTCGACGGCGACCTGCTGTGGGACCAGCACTGCCACCGCCACGACGACATCGCCACGGCGATCCGCCTCTCGGAGGAGTTCGGGTACCGCCTCGTGGTCAATCACGGCACCGAGGGGCACAAGATCGCCGATGTGCTGGCGGAGAAGGACATCCCGGTGCTCTTCGGACCGATGCTGACGTCGCGCTCGAAGGTCGAACTGCGCGACCGGGCGATCGGCAACCTGGCGCTCATCGCCGCCGCGGGCGTGAAGGTCGCGATCACCACCGACCACCCCGTCGTGCCGATCGAGCAGATCCGGTTGCAGGCGATCCTCGCCGTCCGCGAAGGTCTCGCCCCTCGGACGGCGCTCGAGGCGCTCACCGTCAATCCTGCGTCGATCCTCCGCCTGGATGATCGGGTGGGGGCGCTCGTCGAGGGGCTCGACGGCGACGTCGTCGTCTGGTCGGGCGATCCGCTCGACGTCGACTCGGCCGTCGAGCAGGTCTTCATCGGTGGCGCGCCGGTGCTCGAGCCCTCAGGCGACGATTCCGCGCCGCGCGTCGTGGAGCGCTGGGAGCGCTTCGGCCGGCGCTCGTGGATGGCCTGAGGGATGGATGCCGCGCCGCCGGCCACCCGGCGCATTCAGCTGACCCTCGGCAGACCGGCCCTGACCCTGTGGGCGGGCATCCGCCCGACTCTGGTGATCGGAGGCCGTGGGCAGCCGGTCCAGTGGGGTGCGGGCACCTGGCAGGTGGCGGCGGATGAGCCGGTCGAGCTCGGCGTCTACCTCTTCGCCCGGGGCTGGCGGTTCGGTGACGCAGGGGTGGTCCTGCACCCGACCGATCCGCCGACGCTGCACTACCGCGCCCCGATCCTCCCCTTCGGACGGGGCCGGTTCATCTCACTCTGAACGCTTCGCGTCGTCATCCTGCGCGCTCAGTCCGACCGGCACCCCGGCCGCGCGACGCGCGGCGCGGTCGACGCGCTGCGTCAGCACGATGAACACCACGAGCACGATTCCGACAGGGATCAGCACGAGGCCGACGATCCACGCGGCGTCGGCGACGTACCGCCCCGGGGAGGCGAAGAACAGCAGCGTGTTCTGCGCGGCCTCGAGGACCGATCGGCCCACGGCTTCGCCGGACCCCCACACGATGAGCGAAGGGACGAGGAAGACGAGGATCAGCACCCAGGCCAGCGCGATGTTCGCCCGGCGCACCTGCGTGGCGTAGGCCGGCGCCAGGTCGTTCATGTTCGCCGCCGCGAGATCACGGGGGCGGCGGTAGGCGAAGAAGAGGATGACCAGCAGGCATCCGACGAGCCCGGCGATCATGCCCAGCAGCCAGCCGCCGAAGAAGGGCAGGACGAACGGATGCGGCTCTTCGAACCAGTAGTGGAAGCCGCTCGGGCGGCGGGAGGCCGCCATCGCCTCCGCCACGGCAGGCACCCAGGTCGTCACCAGGCTCGCGAGGGCGCACAGCAAGGACACCGCGGCGCTGTACACCATCGCCCTCACGAAGGCGTCGGCGATGTGCCCGTCCCGGCGCCACGCCACCTGCAGCACCACGAGAAGGGTCGCGATGATCGGCGCGGCGAACATGCCGTTGCCCGCGAGGCCGTCGCCCTCGCCGTCCGACGCGGCCGAGACGGTCGCCACGACGTTCAGGACGACGGCGAGCGCCGTCACCGTCAGCACGAACGGATCGCGCATCATGACGAGGATCCGCGAGGGCGCCTTGGTCTTCGACTCGGTCGATCCCGCCGAGGCGGCCTCTCCCTGCGCGGGCGGGAGGTCGGGCGCGTTGGAGTCGGGCATCCCGACATCCTCTCAAGTCTTGGGCACGACGCGCGCCAACGTTCATCGCCCATTCACGTGCCGTAGCCCTTCGCGGCCACGCCGGGTCGGCAGGATGCGGGCATGCGAGAGCGCGCGGCCCTCCGATTCCTCGACCGGCTGAGATTCGGCCCCCTTCATCGGCGGGTGTGGTGGCTGTCGGCCATGGGCATCATGCTCGACGGCTTCGACTTCTTCATCGTCGGTGTCGCGGTGCCGCTCATCGTCGCCGAGTGGGGGATCACCCCGCTCGAGACGGGGCTTCTCACCAGCGTCGCAGTGGTGGGCGCCATCTTCGGCGCCGCGATCATGGGGCCGCTCTCCGACCGCATTGGACGGAAGCTGGCGTTCCGCATCGACCTCGGCATGTTCGTGGTCTTCGCCGTCGCGTCCGCCTTCGCCCCCGATATCTGGTGGCTGATCGCGTTCCGGTTCCTGCTCGGGGTGGGGATCGGCGCCGACTACCCGATCGCAGCGAGCTACGTCGCCGAGATCTCACCGGGGCGGATGCGTCCGAGGCTGTTGATCGGAGCATTCAGCTTCCAGGCCGTGGGACAGCTCCTGGGTGCCCTCGTCGGGCTCGTCGTCCTCACCTTCGATCCGCACCCCGAGGCCTGGAGATGGATGCTGGCGGCCGGCGTCGTCCCGGCGGTCATCATCGTGGTCCTCCGCCGGGGAGTGCCGGAGAGCCCGATCTGGCTGGCTTCCCAGGCGAGATACCTCGAGGCGGCCGCGGTGATGAGCCGGTTCGCCGGGCGCCAGGTCGTCGAGACGGAGATCCGGGATGTCTCGCCCTCGGCGGATCATCCCGTTCTCGTGCGCGCGACGGGGGTCGTGCCCACCGTGCGCAAGCGCGCACTGTTCGCAGGCGAGTACCGGAAGGCGACCGCGCTCACGACGGTGCCGTGGTTCTTCATGGACATCGCCACCTACGGGGTCGGTGTCTTCACTCCGACGATCATCGCCGCACTCGCGCTCAGCTCCTCTGCGAGCAGCCCGTTCATCGCCGACGACATCACCTCGACCGAGGGCGCCGCCGTCCTCGACCTGTTCCTCATCGTCGGCTTCGCCGCCGCCATCCTGCTGGTCCGGCGTCTGGGACTCATCCTCATGCAGTCGGTGGGGTTCGTGGTGATGGCGGTGGCGCTGGTTGCGCTCGGATCGACGCAGCTCGTGGCGCCGTCACCGGCGCAGGTGGCGGTCATCTTCCTCGCGTTCGCCGCGTTCAACCTGTTCATGAACGGCGGCCCCAACGCCACGACCTTCGCCATGCCGACGGCGGCGTTCCCTGCCGAGGTGCGCGGCGCGGGCGCGGGCTTCGCCGCCGCCGCGGGGAAGGCCGGCGCTGCGGTCGGCACCTTCTTCTTCCCGATCCTGCAGGCAGAGCTCGGCCTCTTCGCCACGCTGTCGATCATCGCGGGCGGGTGCCTCCTCGCCGCCACGGTGACGATCCTCTTCCGACACCAGGTGCGCCGCGAGCGGGTGATCCGGGATGCCGCGGGCGATGCCGATCTCGTGGGTGTGACCGGGTAGTCGAACTTCGCCCCGACGGGGTCAGCCGGCGCGCCGGGCGGGGGCCGGTCCGCGCTTGTCGCCGATCGGCAGCGTGATGGGTGTGGTCTCGGCGACTTCGTCGCTGAACTCCTCCGGCGAGGCCTGCACCACCGACAGCGGCCGGGTCTCATCGATCGTCAGGCGGAAGCGGGCGTTCTCGCGGCGGTGAAGCCGACCGGAGACGATGAGCCAGGTGGCGCCGATCGCGAAAGCGACGAAGCCCGCGCCTGCGCCCAGGAGGATCGCGGCGCGGGGGCCGAACTCCGCGGCCACCCAGCCGACGATCGGCGCGCCGACCGGTGTGCCGCCCATGAGGATCGCCATGTAGAGAGCCAGCACGCGACCACGGAGGGCCGGGTCGGTCGTGGTCTGCACGTATCCGTTCGCGGTGGTCAGCATGGTCACGACGGCGAAGCCGGTGAACATGAGCGTCACGGCATACAACCAGTAGACGGGCATGAAAGCCGAGACGACGGCGGCGACCACGAACAGCAGCGCGCCGCCGATCACGACACGGATGCGAGCCCGGTCCCGGCGTGCCGCCAGCAGTGCGCCGAACAGCGACCCGATCGCGAGGATCGAGCTGAGCAGGCCGTAGCCGTCGGCGTCCCGACCGAACTCCAGCGCCATGGTCGAGGCGAAGATCGGGAAGTTCATTCCGAACGCGCCCAGCAGGAACACCATCGAGAACGTCACGATGAGGTCGGGGCGGCGGGCCACGTAGCGGAAGCCGTCCGCGAGGCGCGAGGCGCCGGGCGCCTTGATCCGGGGGATGAGCTCGTGCGGCCGGATGAGGGCCAGCGCGACGATCATGGCGAGGAAGGTGGCGCCGTTGAGCAGGAACACCCACCCGGTGCCGACGGCGACGATGACGATACCGGCGACGGCGGGTCCGATCATCCGGGCGCCGTTGAATGACGCGGCGTTCAGCGCCACGGCATTGGAGGCGTTCTCGCGTGCGACGAGATCGGAGACGAAGGCCTGCCGGGCAGGGTTGTCGAACGCGGCGATGACACCGAGCGCAAGCGCGAAGGCGTACATCAGCCACAGGGTCATCACGCCGACCAGGAGCAGGATGCCGATGACGATGCCGAGCACCATCAGAAGGCTCTGGGTCACCACGAGCAGTCTCCGCCGGTCGAACCGGTCGGCGACCCAGCCGGTGACGCCGACGAGGAGCAGCGGGGGTGCGAACTGCAGGGCCATCGTCACGCCCATCGCCGCGGCGTCGTTGTCGGTCAGCTGTGTGAGCACCACCCAGCTGAGCGCGGTGGCCTGCATCCACTGGCCGATGTTCGACACCAGCGCGCCGATGAACCACACGCGATAGTTGAAGATCGAGAACGATCGGAACATCGCGCTCATCGGTCGGCCACCTTCCGCATGAGGTCGGCGGCCTCGGCGAGAAGGCGGCGCTCGGCCGGCGTCAACTCCGCGAGAGCCTGCTCGAGCCACGCGTCGCGGCGGCGCACGGTCTCTTCGACGACCTCGCGGCCGGCGGGGGTCAGAGTGATGTTCACCTTGCGTCGGTCGGCGTCATCCGGAGTCCGGGTGAGGTATCCGGCCTCTTCGAGGCAGTTGACCGTCCGGTTCATCGAGGGTGCGGTGACCCGCTCGCGCTCGGCGAGTTCGCCGAGGGTGTGCGAACCGAACATCTTGAGCACGGCGAGCACGGCGAACTGACCGTCGCTCATGCTGTCGATCGCGCGCTCCGCGCGAAGCCTGCGGGCGAGGCGGAAGGTCGCCATGCGGAAGTCGGATGCCTCGTCGGACAGGTTCTCGAATGCGCTCATACGTTTATTTAGCATAGCTCATTAGTTGTGCTAACGGTCGGGGTGGGTGGCGTATCCGAGGCGCCGGCGAACACCCGCCGTTAGGCTCGGGGCATGCCCGAGTTCATCGATGCACACGGCATCGCGATCGTCTACGACGTCCACCCGGCCGAGACGTCCGCCCCTCGGGCCGTCGTCCAGCTGCTGCACGGCGTCGGCGAGCACGCCGGACGCTACACGCGCCTGACGCAGACGCTCACCGCCGCGGGGTACACCGTGTACGCCGATGACCACCGCGGACACGGTCGCACGGGCCTGCGGCAGCACGACGGCGACCACTCCCGACTCGGCCGGCTCGGTCCCGGGGGCATGCCGGCCACGCGCGACGCGGTCTGGCAGTTCACCGAGCTCATCCGCGACGCCCACCCGGACCTGCCGCTGATCCTGCTCGGGCACTCGTGGGGTTCGTTCCTCGCGCAGATGCTCCTCAACCGCCACCCCGATGCCTACGACGCCCTCGTCCTCAGCGGCTCGGCGCTGATGTGGCCCGGCTCGCTCAACCCCGGCGATCTGAACGCACCGTGGGCCGGGGAGGGTGCGACGGGGGTCGAGTGGCTCGCATCCGACGCTGAGGTCGGTCGTGACTTCCTCGACGATCCGCTGACGACCACGACGCCGCTGCGGAAGCTCTTCGGACTCATCGACTCGGCGCGGCTGTTCGAACGCCCGGGCCGCGGACTCGCGCAGGCGGCGGGTCACGACATCCCGGTGCTGCTGATGGTCGGCCGCGATGACACCGTGGGCGGACCGCGGAGCGTGCACCGCCTGGCCGCGGCCTATCGGGAACGGTCGGGGCTGGCCGATGTCACCACCCTCGTCTACCCCGACGCGCGGCATGAGATCTTCAACGAGGTCATGCAGGCCGAGGTGCGTGCCGACCTGCTGGCGTGGCTCGACCCGCGCTTCCCCTCGAGGGACTGAGCGGGCCGGCCGCGCCGCGGGGTCAGCCGCGCGCGCGCCGCGGGCGGCGGGTGCCGCGCTGGATGTCGGCGACGGTGCTGCCGGTGGTGAAACGGGGACCCGTCTGGGTGCGGGCGGCGCTGCCGCCGGCCTGACCCGATCGGGCGCCCGCCTGACCTGCGCGCGCGCCGCCGGTCGACGCCGCGGTGCGCTCGCCGGACTGCGCCGAGCGTTCGCCGGCCGGACGGCGTCCGTGAGAGCGACCACGACCGCCACCTGCGCCGTCAGATGTCCGTGCCGCGCCGGCGCCCGAGCGGCCGCGGCCGCCGCCGCCGCTGTTGCCGCCGCTGCGGCCGGTGGCCGCCGCGACCGGGGCCGGGGTGACGTGCTCGGCAACGGTGCCCACAAGCGCGGCGACCGTGGCGTCATCCGCCGCGACCTGCTCGAGGGGTGCGGTCACCTGGGCCTTGCGCAGCAGATCGCCGACCTCGCGACGCTGGTCGGGTGTCGCGACGGTGACGACGACGCCCTCGGCGCCCGCGCGGGCGGTTCGGCCTGAACGATGCAGGTACGCCTTGTGCTCGACCGGGGGGTCGACGTGAACCACGAGCTCGACCTCGTCGACGTGCACACCGCGCGCGGCGACGTCGGTCGCGACGAGCACGCGCACGCCGCCCTGGTCGGCGGGGGCGCCGAAGGCGGCGAGGTTGCGCTCGCGGGCGTTCTGGCCGAGGTTCCCATGCAGGTCGACCGCGGGGATGCCGGCGGCGGTGAGCTGCTTGGCGAGCTTCTTGGCCTGGTGCTTGGTACGGGTGAAGAGGATGCGACGCCCGCGACCCGACGCGAGGTGGCGCACGAGTGCGGCCTTGCCGTCGGAGGGCACGACGAAGACGCGGTGGGTCATGACGCCGGCGGGGACGCTCTCCTCGTCGACCTCGTGACGCACCTCGTTCTGCAGGAAACGGCGGACGAGCGCGTCGACGCCGCGGTCGAGCGTGGCGCTGAAGAGCAGACGCTGCCCGCCCTGCGGGGTGGCGGCGAGGATGCGGGTCACTCCGGGGAGGAACCCGAGGTCGGCCATGTGGTCGGCCTCGTCGAGCACGGCGATCTGCACGGCATCCAGCCGGATGACGCCCTGCTTCATGAGGTCTTCCAGGCGACCGGGGCAGGCCACGACGATGTCGACGCCGCGGTTCAGTGCCTGCTCCTGGGGCTTCTGGCTGACACCGCCGAAGACGGTCGTGACGGTGAGGTTCGCGGTGGCGGCGAGCGGGGCGATCGTCGCGGCGATCTGCGTCGCGAGCTCGCGGGTCGGCGCGAGCACGAGGCCGCGCGGACGACGGGGCTCGCGGCGGCCGCCGGCGAGACGGGCGACCAGTGGCAGCGCGAACGCGATGGTCTTGCCGCTGCCGGTGCGGCCCCGGCCGAGCACGTCACGGCCGGCGAGGGAGTCGGGGAGCGTGTCGCGCTGAATCGCGAAGGGCTCGGTCTTGCCGTCGGCGAGGAGGACGGCGGCGAGGTTCTCGGGCACGCCGAGGGAGGTGAAAGAAGACATGGAGGCTTTCGGTGAGGCTCGGCGCTCCGAAGCGAGCGAAGAGCAGAAGGAGGCGACGGCGCGGGATCGCGCATCGGTTCGCCGTTCGTCGTGTGGCGGATCGGGAAATCTGCCGGTGGCCTCACAGGAGGCGGAAGCGTGACGACGACGCAGCGGCAAGGAACTGCCGCACGACAACCGTAGCAGGCCGGCGGGCCGCCAAGCTGAATGCGCCGGGTGCAGCGGCGCGACGAGGTGAGCGGATATCGTCGCGGGATGCTCTTTCCGACTGACGCTGTGGCGCGATGGGGGGCGGTGCGCGCCACCGTCGTGATCTTGAGCGCTCTGGCGGCGTTGGCCCTGACCCTCGTGATCGATCCGGCCGAGGAGCCGGGGAGCAATCCCGCGCTGCTCATCGCCGCCTTGCTTCTTGCGCTCGCCGCCGTCGTCTCGTCGCTTCGCATGGGTGCCGTTCCGGTCGGCTCGTCGGCCGGGCTGGCGCAGTCGGTGACCATCGACGACGGCCGGCATCCCGGGACGGCGGTGCTTCGGGTGGTGGGACCGCGATCGCTGTCGGATGCCGTGTGGTCGGCTGGTCTCTTCGTCGTCGCAGCTCTGGGACGGACGGTCGTTCGCATCGCCGCCGGTGTGTCGGATGCGGGGGAACTGGTGTTCATCCTGCTCGGTGCCGGCCTGTGGGTCATCGCCTACGGCGCGGGGTGGTCGCTCGGGGCGATCGTCGTCACCGCCGTTTCGACCGCTGTCCGACTGGTCGCTGCGCATCGGCGCGGACAGGCCGTCTCCTGGTCGTGGTGGGTCGTACCGCCGACGCTGCTTCTCGTGGTGACCGCGCCCTCGCTGATGGGCGCCTACGCCCTGATGACCGAAGCGTCGTATCCAGGCCGCGGCCTCGCTCCTCTGGTCCGATTCCTCACGGACGACGGACGCAGCGCGGACGGCGCCGAGGTCATCGTTCTCTGGCTCGGAAAACTCGCCTTCGCTGCGCTCGCGGCCGGCATCGCCGCGCTAGCGGTCGATCGCGTGCGCCATGCGCGGGCACGCCGACGCGGAGCGGACAGCGAATAGGCTGAGGCCATGCACGGCGAGTACAAGGTCCCCGGCGGAAAACTCGTGGTCGTCGACCTCGAGGTGCAGGGCGGACGCATCGCCGACTTCCGCCTCGCCGGCGACTTCTTCCTCGAGCCCGACGACGCGCTGCCCCTCATCGACGCCGCCGTCACCGGGCTTCCCGTCGAAACGGATGTCGCGGGCATCGCGGCCGCGGTGCGCTCGGCGCTCCCCGAGGGGGCGCAGCTTCTCGGCTTCACCCCGGAGGCGGTGGGCACGGCCGTGCGCCGCGCCCTCGTCACCGCGCCCGGGTGGCGCGACTTCGACTGGGAGGTCGTTCACGACGCCCCGGTCTCGCCCCGGATGAACCTGGCCCTCGATGAGGTGCTCACCGAGCGCGTCGGCGACGGTCGGCGCCGCCCGACTCTGCGACTGTGGGAGTGGAACGAATCGGCCGTGGTGATCGGGTCGTTCCAGTCGTACCGCAACGAGGTCGACCCCGAGGGGGCGAACCGCCACGGGTTCGACGTCGTCCGACGCATCTCGGGCGGCGGGGCGATGCTCATGGGCGCCAACTCGATCGTCACGTATTCGCTGTACGTGCCGGCCTCCCTCGTGGCGGGGATGACCTTCGCCGACTCGTACGCCTTCCTCGACGATTGGGTGCTGCAGGCGCTGCGGTCGCTCGGCGTCGAGGCCGTCTACCAGCCGCTGAACGACATCGCCTCCCCGGAGGGCAAGATCGGCGGTGCCGCGCAGAAGCGGCTCGCCAACGGCGGCGTGCTCCACCACGCCACCCTCAGCTACGACATGGACGGTCAGGTCATGACCGAGGTGCTCCGCATCGGCCGCGAGAAGCTCAGCGACAAGGGGACGGCGTCGGCCGCCAAGCGGGTCGATCCGCTGCGGCGGCAGACGGGCCTGCCCCGCGAGGCGATCATCGAGCGCTTCATCGAGACCTTCTCCACGCTCTACGGCGCCGAGCCGGGCTCGGTCACCGACGAGGAGTACGCCGCCGCTCAGGCGCTCGTCGACAGCAAGTTCGCCACCTCGGCCTGGCTGCACCGCGTGCCGTGAGCACCCCGCCTCCGCCTGCAGCGCCGCGGGGCTCGGTCACCGTGCACCACGGTGACAACCTCGACGTGATCCGGACCTTCCCCGACGCGTCGTTCACGCTGATCTACCTCGACCCGCCGTTCAACACCGGACGGATGCGGGAGCGCAGCGTCGAGCGTGCCCGCGCGACCCCTCCGGAGGCTCCGGCGGGAGTCGTCCGGCGCGGGTTCCACGGGCGCGAGTACGAGCGGCTGCGGGGCGATCTCCGCACCTACGACGACCGGTTCGACGACTACTGGGGGTTCCTCGAGCCACGCCTGGAGGAGGCCTGGCGCCTCCTCGCGCCGGACGGCACGCTGTACCTGCACCTCGATTTCCGCGAGGCGCACTACGCCAAGGTGCTGATGGACGCCCTGTTCGGCCGCAAGAACTTCCTCAACGAGCTCGTCTGGGCCTACGACTACGGCGCGAAGACGCGGCGCCGCTGGCCGACCAAGCACGACACGATCCTCGTCTACGTCAAGGACCCCGATCGGTACTGGTTCGACTCCGACGGCGTCGACCGCGAGCCCTACATGGCCCCCGGGCTCGTCACCCCCGAGAAGGCCGCGCGCGGCAAGCTCCCCACGGATGTCTGGTGGCACACCATCGTCCCCACCACCGGCAGGGAGAAGACGGGCTATCCGACGCAGAAGCCCGAGGGGATCCTCCGCCGCATCGTGCAGGCGTCGAGCCGCCCCGGCGACCGGGTCCTCGACTTCTTCGCCGGGAGCGGCACGACCGCCGCCGTCGCGGCATCCCTCGGAAGGAATGCGGTGCTCGTCGACGACAACCCCGCCGCGATCGAGGTGATCCGCCGCCGCATCCCCGACGCGGAACTCGTGACATCCGTTCCTCTCGATCAGGTCGCCCGATCGGATGCCGCCCTGGAGCCGCTCCCGTAGGCTGAGGCCCGTGCGATACGGACTCTTCATCCCCCAGGGCTGGCGCCACGACCTCGTCGACATCGATCCCGCCGATCAGTGGCGGGTGATGCGCGAGCTCGCGCAGCACGCCGACCGCGGTCCGTGGGAATCGCTGTGGGTCTACGACCACTTCCACACCGTCCCCGTGCCGAGCGACGAGGCGACGCACGAGGCATGGACGCTGATGGCTTCGTTCGCCGCGGTGACCGACCGCATCCGTCTCGGCCAGATGTGCACGTGCATGGGGTACCGCAACCCCGCCTACCTGGCCAAGGTCGCCGCCACCGTCGACATCGTCTCGGGCGGCCGCACCGAGATGGGGATCGGCGGCGGCTGGTACGAGCACGAGTGGCGGGCCTACGGCTACGGGTTCCCGAAGATCGGCGATCGTCTCGGCATGCTCGAGGAGGGCGTGGAGATCATGCGCCAGGCCTGGACGACCGGCACCGCCACGCTCCACGGCCGTCACTACGACGTCGATGGCGCGCTCGTGCGCCCGCTGCCCCTGCAGGAGGGCGGGATCCCGCTGTGGATCGCGGGCGGCGGCGAGAAGGTGACGCTCAAGATCGCGGCGAAGTACGCGCAGTACACGAACTGGTCGAGCGAGCCGGAGGAGTTCACCCGCAAAGACGAGATCCTGCGCGCCCACGCCGACGACCTCGGTCGCGACCAGGCCGAGATCGTGCGGTCGGCAAACTTCAACACCGTCATCGGCGAGAACGAGAAGGATGTCGCGGCGCGCCTGAACCGCATCGAGCAGCGTGTCGCCCCCTACCTGGGCGACCGCACGGCGGCCTTCATGGCCGAGTACCGCTCCGACCGCGGCCTCGTCGGCACGCCCGAGCAGGTCGCCGAGCGCCTCGCGGCGCTCCGCGAACGTGGTCTCGGCTACGCCATCCACTACTTCCCCGAGCACGCCTACGACCGTTCAGGCGTCAGCGAGTTCGAGCGTCAGGTCATCCCGGCGCTGCGCTGAGCTCGCACGATCCCGCGGATCTCCGCGCGGGGCCGGATGTCCGCGCGGCGCGGGATCACACGAGCGCGGCGACGCTCGCGAAGGCGTCCCGCACCACGTCGGGCGCCGAAGACGGGCCGCCGAAGACACGCGCCGTGCCCGGGGCGCTCGCCCACGTCGGCCAGCCCGGGTCGCGGTCGCGGACGAGAGCCACCGCCGAGCCGTGGACGGCGTCGGCGAGCGCGCGAGGCGGCCGGTCGCCCGCGATGGCGGCGACGCCCTCGAGGTCGAGCCCGTCGAACCAGAACGGCACGTCGAGGCAGTGCAGTGACCATCTGCGCGTCGGGGACGGCCATGAGAAGGCGTACACCCAGGTGTCTGCCTCCCCACGCGCGTCGGCGGCGCGCACCACGGTCGAGCGGAAGATGCTGTCGCTGATGAAGCGTCCGATCACGGCAGCCCCGCCCTTGCGCCGCTGCGACCCGTTCGCGGCGAGGTAGGGCCCGATGACCTCGCGGTCGACGCCGATCCGGCGCAGCAGGAGCATCGGCGGAATCAACCGCAGCGGTACGCGAAGCCCGTCGGTGATCATCGTGAACTCGTCGTCGGTGGCCCCGACGACGAGCGCCTTCTCTGCGCCCACGCCGGCGCGAAGCGACGCGATCGTCGCCCGGGGAGGAGGTCGCCGTCGACGACGGGCCCCCAGGGGAGTCCGTCGCGGAGGATGCCGGTCAGCGGCGCCAACGGATCCCTCGACGCCACCTTCGCCGCATCCCGTTGCAGCGCGAGCAACCGCTCCTCGGAGACGGAGCGGAACCCTTCGAGGGTGGCGGCGACGCCCGCGAGGTCGGCGAGGCGGTCCGAGCGCTCCCGGGCGAGCGGGGCCGCGATGTCGCCGAGGGCGGGCGAGAGCGCCCACGCCGCGTGGAAGAGGTGCTGGGCGGACGGCATGCCCAGGAGGGTCAGCACCGCCCCGCCGCCGGCGGATTGACCCGCGATCGTCACGCGAGACGGATCACCGCCGAAGTCGCGGATGTGCTGCTGCACCCACTCCAGCGCGGCCAGCCAGTCGCGGACGCCGCGGTTGCTCGGCGCGCCGTCGATCTCGCCGAATCCGTCGAAACCGAGGCGGTAGGAGAGCGAGACCGTGACGACGCCGTCGCGGTTGAATGCGCGCCCGTCGTACCAGGGGCTCGCCGGCGACCCCGAGGTGAAGCCGCCGCCGTGGATGTAGACCAGCACCGGGAGCGCGGCGTCGGCGTCGCCGGGGCGCGGGGTGAAGACATTGACGTTCAGGGTCGAGTCGCCCTCGACCGATGGTTCGGGGATCAGCGTGATCCCGGTGTCGCCGCGCTGAGCCGTCGCACCGTATGCCGTGGCGTCGCGCACACCCTCCCACGGGGACACGGGCACCGGATCGCTGAAGCGCCTCTCCCCGACGGGCGGCTCGGCGAACGGGATGCCGAGGAACGCGGCGGATGATCCGGGGTCGCCCGGCTCTCCCCGCCACAGGCCCCGCACCGCGCCGCAGGAGAGGGTGATGACCGCATCGTTCACGCTGGTCATCGTACGGCGTCGGTCGTTCGCCGCCCCAGAGAAGAAAACCTCCACATGGAGGTTTTCCGCTAGCCTCACCTCATCGTCCCGATCGGTCGACAGATCGACGAGAGAAGAGAGGTCGCGATGGCGCATCCGGAAGCCCTGCCCGAAGCTTCGGTCCAGCTGTACACCCTGGCCGAGCAGTTCACCGCCGATCCCGGCCGGTCACTCGACCGCCTCGCCGAGATCGGGCTGCGTCATGTCGAGGCGTTCGCGTTCGTCGACCGGCCCGACGAGATCCGCGCAGCTCTCGACGCGAGCGGCCTCGACGCCCCGACCGGGCACGCGCCGCTCCTCAGCGACGAGCTGTGGACGCCGGACGGCGCCATTCCCACCCCGGCGCCCGAGGTCGTGCTCGAGGCCGCCGCGCGGATCGGCCTGCACACCGTCTTCGACCCCTTCGTGCCGGTCGAGCGCTGGCTGACCGAAGACTCGGTGGCCGAGCTCGCGGAGCGACTGAACCGTGCCGCCGATCTTGCCGCGACCTTCGGGCTGACCGTGGGCTACCACAACCACTCCCAGGAGTTCGTCGCGAGCTTCGACGGCGTCACCGCCTACGAGCGCTTCATCTCGCTCACCGATTCCCGCGTCGCCCTCGAACTCGACCTGTACTGGGCCGCCGCCGGCGGGCAGGACGTCCCCGCCCTCGTGTCGCGCCTGGGGGAACGGCTGACGGCCGTGCATGTGAAGGACGGCGCCGTCCCGGCATCCAATCCCTTCGCCCCCGACGCTCCCGCCTTCGGATCGGGCACGCTCGAGCAGCGTCATGCCGGCACCGGCGACGTGCCCCTGGCCGCGGCTCTCCGCGCCGGCGAGGGCGCGATCCGCTACGCCGTCATCGAGTACGACAACCCGCCGGGCGACGTCTTCGACGACATCGCCGCCAGCCTCGCCTTCCTCCGTGACGGGGGGTTCGTCCGATGAGCGGCGCGGTCGGCGTCGGCGTCATCGGCGCCGGGGTCATCAGCGACACCTACCTCGAGAACCTGCAGTCCTTCGCCGACGTGGACGTGGTCATCGTCGGCGACCTCCTCGTCGATCGCGCCGAGGCCCAGGCCCGCAAGCACGGCGTCGCCCGCTGGGGAGGCGTCGACGATGTGCTGGCCGATCCCGACGTGCAGGTCGTCGTGAACCTCACGATCCCCGCCGCGCACATCGAGGTGTCGATGCGTGCGATCGCGGCCGGCAAGCACGTGTGGACCGAGAAGCCGATCGGTCTCGATCGCGACGGTGCCGCCGAGCTCCTCGCCGCCGCAGCGGCCGCCGGGCTCCGGGTCGGCTCTGCCCCCGACACCGTTCTCGGCCCCGGGTTCCAGACCGCCAAGCGCGCGATCGCCGCGGGCGTGATCGGCGAGCCGCTCTTCGCACAGACGGTGTTCCAGACGCAGGGGCCCGACCTCTGGCATCCCGCACCGCAGTTCCTCTTCGCCAGGGGCGCCGGGCCGCTCCTCGACATGGGCCCGTACTACTTCACGGGGCTCGTCAGCCTCTTCGGGCCCGTCGACCGGGTGTCGGCGGTCGGCCGGAAGGCGCGCGACGAGCGCGTCATCCACACCGGGCCGAACGCCGGCGCGACGTTCCCGGTCGAGGTCCCGACCACCGTGCAGGTGGTCACCGCCTTCGACAGCGGCCAGCAGGCACAGAGCCTGCTGAGCTTCGATTCGGCGCTCGAGCGCACCGGCGTCTTCGAGGTGCACGGCACCGAGGGGTCGATCATCCTGCCCGACCCCAACCAGTTCGCCGGGCGCATCGCCTATGTCAAGCCCCTGGGAGTGCTGCGCGACGGCATGAGCGTCGAGCAGGAGTGGATCGACATCGAGCAGGAGGGCGTCGTCGTGGGACGCGGGCTCGGCCTGCTCGACATGGTGCGCGCGATCGCCGACGGGCGTCCGCACGTCGCGTCCGGCGACCTGGCGCTGCACGTCCTGGATGTCATGCTGTCGGCGGAGCAGTCGATCGAGACCGGCGAGTCGGTCCGCGTGGAGAGCACCGTCGACCCGGTGCCCGTCATCGACG
Source organism: Microbacterium sp. SLBN-154 (assembly GCF_006715565.1). Taxonomy (NCBI): domain Bacteria; kingdom Bacillati; phylum Actinomycetota; class Actinomycetes; order Micrococcales; family Microbacteriaceae; genus Microbacterium; species Microbacterium sp. SLBN-154. The sequence continues at coordinate 3,372,561 of NZ_VFNL01000001.1, read as the reverse complement.
GGGACTTCGACCCCTTCGCCCGGACCCTCTGAGCGGATGACCGCGGAGTCAGCGTCGCCGGGGAGCCGGGGCGCCTCACCGAAGGGCATCGCGCGGCGGCAGGAGATCCTGGACCGCGCGATCGAGGTCTTCGCGCAGCGAGGATCGGACCGCACGAGCCTCCGCGCGATCGCGAGCGAGGTCGGGGTGACCCACGCCGCCCTCCGCCACTACTTCGGGTCTCTCGAGGAACTGCTCGTCGAGGTGTACCGCGCGTCGCAGCGCCACGACGCCGAGACTCTGCCGCCCGAGACCACTCCGGCCGAGATGATGCGGTATTCCGCCGAGCGCAACCGCGAGATCCCGGGTCTGGTTCAGCTCTACTCGACCCTTGTCGCCGCGGCCCTCGAAGACGACCGCCCCGTCGCCCGGGCGTTCGTATCCGCGCGGTTCGAGAGTCTCCGCGAGGGCCTGGCTGCGCGCGTGCGTGAGAACCAGGCGGCGGGCCGGATGCGCGACGACGTCGACCCCGACGAGGTCGCGGCCCTCGTGATCGCCGCCTCCGACGGTCTGCAGTCGCAGTGGCTCCTCGATCCCGACCTCGATCACGCGCGCATCCTCGGGCTTCTCGACCGACTCCTCTCTGCCCGAAAGGACCCCTCATGACCCTTCCCGCCCTGGCCGACCTGACCCTGGAAGAGAAGGCGGCGCTGACCAGTGGCGCGAGTTTCTGGTTCACCGAGGCCGTCGAGCGCGTCGGCATTCCGCCCGTCATGCTCACCGACGGGCCCCACGGCCTTCGCAAGCAGGCGGGGAGCGGCGACCACCTCGGCATCGGCGACAGTGTGCCGGCCACCTGCTTCCCACCCGCGGTCGGTCTCGGATCCTCGTGGGACGTCGGCCTGCTCCGGCGGGTCGGGGAGGCGCTCGGCGTCGAAGCGTCGATCGAGAATGTCGGCGTCCTCCTCGGTCCGGGCGTCAACATCAAGCGCTCGCCGCTGTGCGGTCGCAATTTCGAGTACTTCTCCGAAGACCCGATCGTCTCCGGCGAGCTCGGTGCCGCGATCGTCCGTGGCATCCAGTCGCAGGGAGTCGGAGCGTCACTGAAGCATTTCGCCGCCAACAATCAAGAGGAGGACCGGATGCGGGCGTCATCGGACGTCGATGCGCGACCCCTCCGCGAGATCTACCTGCGTGGCTTCCAGCGCGTCGTGGAGGACGCCCAGCCGTGGACGGTGATGTGCTCCTACAACCGCATCAACGGCGTCTACGCCTCGGAAGATCCCTGGCTGCTGACCTCGGTCCTCCGCGACGAGTGGGGGTTCGAGGGGCTGGTCGTATCGGACTGGGGCGCGGTCAATGAGCGCGTCGCGGGCATCGCCGCGGGCCTCGACCTCGAGATGCCGTCATCGGGCGGCATCACCGACGCTCAGATCGTCCGCGCGGTCACCGACGGCGTGCTGCCCGAATCGGTGCTCGACACCGCCGCCGGCCGCGTCATCGATCTGGTCCGGAAGGTCACGGATGCCGCGGGCACCGCGACCGGACCCCTCGACGTCGACGCACACCACGCTTTGGCCCGCGACGCGGCGGCACGCTCGATCGTGCTGCTCAAGAACGACAGCGTCGAGGGCGCACCCGTGCTGCCGCTGGCGAAGGACGCGCGGCTCGCGGTCATCGGCGAGTTCGCCGCGGCACCGCGCTATCAGGGCGCCGGCTCGTCGATGATCAATCCGACGCGCCTGGACACCGCGCTCGACGCCATCCGCCAGGCCGCCTCATCAGAGGTCGCGTTCTCGCGAGGGTTCTCCACCGCGGTCGACGTCGCGCAGGAGGAGGAGGTGTCGCTGCGCACCGAGGCGGTGGCGGTGGCTGCCGCCGCCGAGGTCGCCGTGGTGTTCCTCGGTGTGCCGGCGCGTCTGGAGTCCGAGGGATACGACCGCGACGACATCGACCTTCCCGTGAACCAGCTCGCCCTGCTCGAGGCGGTGCTCGCGGTGAACCCGCGCACCGTGGTCGTGCTCTCCAACGGCGGTGTGGTCGCCCTGCCGTTCGCCGAGGCGGTGCCGGCGATCCTGGAGGGATGGCTCCTCGGACAGGCCGGGGGCGGCGCGACGGCCGACATCCTCTTCGGCGACGTCAACCCGTCGGCCAAACTCACCGAGACCATCCCGCTGCGGCTCGAGGACACCCCGGCGTTCCTGGACTTCCCGGGTGAGTTCTCGCACGTCCGCTACAGCGAGGGCCTGTTCGTCGGCTACCGCTGGTATGACGCCCGCAGGATGCCGGTGGCCTTCCCCTTCGGGCACGGGCTGTCGTACACGACGTTCACCTACGGCGACTGCTTCGCTGCGATCACCCCCTCGGGCGACGTCGAGGTGCGCGTCACCGTGACGAACTCCGGCTCCCGTGCCGGCCGCGAGGTGGTGCAGGGGTACACCGCGCTTCCCGGTTCGGCCATCCAGCGTGCCCCGCGTGAACTGAAGGCCTTCGCCTCGGTCGAGCTCGATCCGGGTGAGACCCGCGAGGTGGTGCTGGCCGTGCGGCGAAGCGACCTCGCCTACTGGGACCGCCGTGTCGACGGATGGGTCGTCGAAGGCGGCCGATACGCCGTCGAGGTCGGGGCGTCGAGCCGCGACATCCGCTCTCGAACCGTCATCGACATCGCGGGCGACGATCTCGTCGTCCCGGTGTCACGGTCGACATCCCTCGGCGAGGCCCTGCGGCATCCGATCGCCGGGCCCCTCTTGCAGCAGGCGATGGGCCGGATGATGGGGGGCGGCGATGCGAGCGGGTCGATCATGCCCGAGGGTGTGGACATGATGCGGATCCTCGAGGCGTTCCCGCTCGGCCGGATCGGGCTCATGGGCGCGCTCGGCGGCGGAGATCCGGTGACCACGGAGGACATCGATCGGCTCATCGACGCCGCGAACGGCGGCGCGCCCACCCGGTGACGCGCCGCCGCCGAGCGGTCAGGACGCGAGGAACTTCAGCAGCGCCTCGTTGACCTCATCGCCGTGGGTCCAGAGCATGCCGTGCGGCGCGCCCTCGATCTCGATGTACGTCGCCTCCGGGAGCATCTCGCGGAACCGACGCCCGGTCGCATCGATCGGCAGGATGTTGTCGGCGGTCCCGTGGACGATGAGGGTCGGGACGTCGATCTTGTCGATGTCGGCCCGGAAATCGGTCGGCCACGCGAGCGGCGCCGCCGCGATCGCGGTGTTGCCCGCGCGGTTCGCGGTCTGGACGCTCGCGTCGACGGCCTCCTGCGAGATGCGGGAGCCGAGGTTCTCGTCGAGGTTGTAGAAGTCCTGGAAGAAACCGGTGAGGAACGCATACCGGTCCTTCTTGACCGCGGCCGCGGTCTCGTCGAAGAACTCCTGCGGTGCCGCGCCGTCGGGGTTCTCGTCGGTCTTGAGGAGGAACGGTTCGAGGGAGCCGAGGAAGGCGGCCTTGGCCACCTGGCCGCTGCCGTACCGGGACAGGTAGCGGGCGATCTCGCCCGTCCCCATCGAGAAGCCCACGAGCACGGCGTCTGCGAGGTCGAGGCGCTTCATCAGGGCGTCGAGGTCGGAGGCGAAGGTGTCGTAGTCGTACCCGGTGCCGACCTTGCTCGACCCGCCGAACCCCCGCCGGTCGTACGCGATGACGCGGTACCCGGCGTCGAGCAGGGCCGCCTGCTGCTTGTTCCACGACTCCCCGTCGAGGGGGAAGCCGTGGATGAGCACGACCGCCTGACCCGAGCCCTGGTCCGTGTAGAAGAGCTGGATATCGGCAGAGTTGTCCGTTCCGACGGTGACGAAGGCCATGCGAGTTTCCCTCTTTCCTGTGGCGGCACCCGATGGCACCGTCCGCCAGCGTAGGACGCGGGATGCTGCGGCGGCAGGTCTTGCGCGCGATGGGGCGGGGGAGTACGCCGGTCAGCTCTCGCGGCGCGCCCCGTCGGCGGCGGTGACCGGGAAGATCGTCGGTGCGGCGAAGCCGCGCCCGGCGAAGGACCGCATCACCTCATCGGACACCTCGGCGACGCGATCGCGGTCCACCAGCGCGATCGCCGCTCCGCCGAACCCGCCGCCGGTCATCCGCGCACCGATCGCCCCGGCTCCGACCGCCGCGTCGACGGCCGTGTCGAGCTCGGGGACGGAGATCTCGAAGTCGTCGCGCATCGACGCGTGGGAGGCGAGGAGAAGGTCGCCGATCGATCGCGGCCCGCCGCTCCGCAGCATCCGCACCGTATCGAGCACCCGCTGGTTCTCGGTGACGACGTGACGGACGCGACGGAAGGTGACGTCATCGAGCTCGCGCTCCGCGCGCGTGAGGTCGGCGATGTCGAGATCGCGGAGGGATGCGACGCCGAGCGTCGCCGCACCCGCCTCGCAGGAGGCGCGGCGCTCGCCGTACCCACCCGAGGCGTGCGAGTGCTGCACGCGGGTGTCCATCACGAGCAGGGTGAGTCCGGCGGCATCGAACCCGAGATCGACGACCTCGACCTCGAGGCTGCGGCAGTCCAGCAGGATCGCGGCGTCGGCGGCGCCGAGGATCGAGGCCATCTGATCCATGATCCCCGTCGGGGCGCCGACCGCCTCGTTCTCGGCGCGTCGTCCCGCGCGCGCGAGGGCGGGACGGTCGAGGCCCAGCTGCCACAGATCGTTCAGTGCGATGGCGACGGCGCCCTCGATCGCCGCCGACGACGATAGGCCGGCGCCGACCGGCACGTTCGACGCGATGGCGATGTCGAGCCCGGTCGCGTGGGCCGCTGCGCCATCGGGGGCGGACTCACCCAGTGCCCAGGCGACGCCGAGGGGGTAACGCGCCCACTCGATGATGCTCTCGCGGGAGTGTGGGAACAGGTCGCCGAGATCGGCGAGGGGGACGGCGACCGGCTCGTCGGCGAACGTCGAGGTGACCCGCAGCACGCGGTCACCGTTCGGCGCGACGGCGGCGACGGTGCGGTGGGGGATCGCCAGCGGGAGCACGAATCCGTCGTTGTAGTCGGTGTGCTCGCCGATCAGGTTCACACGGCCCGGTGACGACCAGACACCGGAGGGCGCGACATCGGTCAGGCGGGCGAGGGCGTCGAGCGCCGCCTGCTTCGGGTCGAGGGCGTCGGTGGGTGCAGCGGTCACAGTGCTTCCTCGGGGATGGATGCCACGGCTTCGCGCAGGCGCTCGGCGGCGGTCTCGGGGGGGATGTCTCCGATCCAGGCGCCCATCGCCGCCTCTGATCCGGCGAGGAACTTCAGCTTGTCGGCCGCGCGGCGCGGCGAGGTCAGCTGGAGGTGCAGGCGGGCGCTGTCGCGGGCGACGTGGACGGGGGCCTGATGCCAGGCGGCGATGTAGGGGGTGGGCGAGTCGTACAGCGCGTCGATGCCGCGGAGGAGGCGGAGGTACAGCGGGGCGAGCTCGTCGCGCTCGGCCGTCGTCGTGTCGGCGAAATCGGCGACGTGGCGGTGGGGGAGGAGATGCACCTCGATCGGCCAGCGGGCCGCGAAGGGCACGAAAGCTGTCCAATGCTCACCGCTCAGGATGACGCGGTCCGATGCCCGCTCGCTGTCGAGGATGCGCGAGAAGAGGTCGGGCCCGGCCTTCTCCAGCGAGCGGAGAAGCTGCTGGGTGCGCGGGGTGACGTACGGGTAGGCGTAGATCTGCCCATGCGGGTGGGCGAGGGTGACGCCGATGGCCTCGCCGCGGTTCTCGAACGGGAAGACCTGCTCGATCCCCGGAAGGGCCGAGAGGGCGGCGGTGCGGTCGGCCCAGGCTTCGATCACCGTGCGCGCACGGGTCGGCGACTGGGTGCCGAACGAACCCTCGTGGGCCGGACTGAAGCACACCACTTCGCAGCGGCCGACCGAGGTGCGGGTGCGGCCGAGCGAGAGCTCGGCGAGATCTTCCCGGCCGCGCGGCGGGTCGACGGCGGCGGGAGCGTCGCCGTGCGCGGTGCTCAGGGCCGGACCGAAGGAGGGCGACCGGTTCTCGAAGACCGCGACGTCGTAGTGCGAGGGGATCTCCGAGGGGTTGGTGGGCGTCTGCGGCGCGAGGGGGTCGAGCTCGGCCGGGGGGAGGAAGGCGCGGTTCTGGCGGGAGGCCGCCACCGAGATCCAGTCGCCGGTCAGGACGTCCAGCCGCATGGTCGCGGTCTCAGGCCGCGGATCCAGAGCGCGCACGTCGACGAAGCGCTCCGGGCCGAGCGTCGTGCCGGGATCGTCGAAGTAGATCAACTCCCGCCCGTCGGCGAGGCGGGTCGACCGTTTGGTGACGCCGCCGGTGAGGATCTCGGCATCGGGGGTCGTCGACGCGCCGTCGGAGGCGCCGAACTCCTGCATGTTCACGTCAACACGATAGCTCGACGACCGTGGTAACGTCAACATGAACCGGATTGCCGGAGTTGTGTGGGTGGGAGTGGGCATGCGTCGAGTGTCGATGGCCGATGTGGCCGCGGCGGCCGGGGTGTCGGGCCAGACCGTCTCCCGGGTGGTCAATGCCAGCCCTCGGGTGGATCCGGCCACGCGGTCGCGGGTCGAGGAGGCCATGGCCCGGCTCGGCTATCGCCCGCACCGCGCCGCGCGCGCTCTGCGCACCGGCCGCACCCAGACGATCGGCCTCGTCGTGGCCACCCTCGGCACGGTGGGGAACTCCCGCATGCTGCAGGCCGTGGCGGCGGCTGCCGCCGGGCGCGGCTACGGCTTGGCCGTCGCCACGGTGGCCGGGCCGGAATCGGCCGACGACGCCTTCGCGCGGCTCGCCGATCAGGGGGTCGACGGCGCCGTCGTGCTGAACGAGGCGACGCCGTTCGCCGCGGCGGTCCCCGCCGCCGCGGGCTTCCGCCTCGTCCTCGTCGACGCGCCCGTGGGGCGCCGATCGAGTGCGGGAGAGCCGTCGGGAGCGCACGTCGTCCAGACCGACCACGCGGCGGGCGCCTCCGAGGCGACCGCTCACCTCCTCTCCCTCGGTCATCGTCGTATCGCGCACATCGCCGGGCCGTCCGACTCGTTCGCCGCCAGGGAGCGGGAGCGGGGCTGGCGGGAGGCCCTGGCCGAGGCCGGGATGGAGCCGGTCGCCCCGGTGCGCGGCGACTGGAGCGCAGCATCCGGTCATGCCGCCGCCGGCAGCCTCGGCGACGCCACTGCCGTGTTCGTCGCGAACGACCAGATGGCGCTCGGCGCCCTGCGGGCCCTGGCCGACGCCGGCCGGGAGGTGCCGCGTGATGTCAGCGTGGTCGGATTCGACGACATCGCCGATGCTGCGCAGTACCGTCCTCCGCTGACGACCGTTCGGCAGGACTTCGATGCCCTCGGCGCGCGTGCCGTCACCGTCCTTATCGACGATGTGGAGTCGGCAGGCGTCGCGCCGCCGGTCGTCGAGACGCTTACCCCGACGCTCGTGGTCCGAGACAGCACCGCTCCGCTGCGCTGATCGGGTCAGTCGGCAGCGCGCCGGGCCTCCCACCCCGTGCGGACCATCTCGTCGACGCTGTAGCGCATCTGCCAGTCGAGGTCTCGGGCGGCGAGCTCGCCGGTGGCGACGATTCGGTCGGGATCGCCGGCGCGACGCGGGCCGATCTCGGGGGAGAAGTCGATGCCGGTGACCCGCGCCATGGCGTCCATGATCTGGCGCACCGACAGGCCGTCGCCCGAGCCCAGGTTGTAGGCGGCCTCGACCGGATCGCCGGCGGCCAGACGCTGCGCGGCGACCGCGTGCGCGGCGGCGATGTCGGCGACGTGGACGTAGTCGCGCACGTTCGTGCCGTCAGGGGTGTCGTAGTCGGCGCCGTTGATGCGGGGCGTGCGTCCCTCGATCAGCGCTTCGAAGACCAGCGGGAAGAGGTTGTGGGGTGAGGTGTCGTAGGTCGAGCGGTCGCCGGAGCCCACCACGTTGAAGTAGCGCAGCGAGGTGTGGCGAAGGGGAGCGGCCGTCTCGGCGGTCGCGACCGCCTGGTCGCGGATCAGCCACTCGCCGATCAGCTTCGACTCGCCGTACGGGCTCGCGGGGCGCTTGGGGAGGTCCTCGGTGACGAGCGGCACGTCGGGGGTGCCGTAGACCGCGGCGCTGGAGGAGAACACGAGGTTCGCCACCCCCGCCGACTCCATCGCCTCGAGGACGATGCGCGTGCCCTCGACGTTCTGTGCGTAGGTGTGCAGGGGCCGCTTCACCGAGACGCCGGCGTACTTGAAGCCCGCGACATGGATGACGCCGGTGACGGCGTGCTCGCGGAGGGTCCGCTCGACGAGCTCGCGGTCGAGGATGCTGCCGCGCACGAAGGGGACGCCGTCGGGGACGAATCCCGGGTGACCGCTGGAGAGGTCGTCGATGACGACGGGCGGAAGGCCCGCGGCATCCAGAGCTCTGACGATGTGCGCGCCGATGTAGCCGGCTCCGCCGGTGACAAGCCAAGACATGGCTCCATCCTGCCCCACGTGGTGGCGGAGGCCGGATCAGTCCTCGGGGAGGTTCCGGATCACGCGGATGGCGCGGGCTGCGGCATCCGCGTCGTCGTCGACGCTCTCGGGGGCGAGCGTGACCACCCTCGTCCCCATGGCCTGCAACGCGCTGATCTCCGCCGCGACCGGCCCCTCGATCCCCGCCACGCCGGCCCCGAGGATCAGCCCCTGGGGCCGCTGGCCGCGCAGAGTCTGCAGGATCTTCCGCTCCCGCTCGGGGTCGCCGCCCGTCTCGGCCACGGTGAGGATCAGCCCCGCCGCCTCGGTCTCGCGCGACAGCGCGCGGGTCAGTTCGCCGAACCTCTGATCGGTCATGTCGGTGACGATGAACGCCGTGATGGCCGAGGCGCCACGCGCGATCGCTTGCGCGGCGACGTTGGCGGTGTAGCCCAGCTTCGTCGCGGCCGCCTCCACGCGCACCCGGTAGCTGTCGGCGACCTTGCGATTCGATCCGTTCAGAACGCGCGACGCAGTCGCCAACGACACCCCCGCTTCGCGGGCGACGTCGTGGAGAGTGGGTGCACCTCGGGTAAGTGCGACGCTCTCGGTCACAGGCTCAGTGTATGCCCCACGGGGTCGACGCGGGCAGACGAATTCGGTACGCTCCGCTCGCGCGTCCGTCGCGGTTCCGAGGGGCGCGTCGGATCAGCCGTCGAGGGCCGCCGAAACGACCGCCCGTGCCTCCTCCTGCACCTGCCGAAGGTGCTCCTCGCCGCGGAGCGACTCGGCGTACAGCTTGTAGACGTCCTCGGTGCCCGACGGTCGTGCGGCGAACCACGCATCGGCCGTCTGCACCTTCAGTCCGCCGATCGCCGCGTCGTTCCCCGGCGCGTGCGAGAGCTTCGCGGTGATCGGGTCGCCGGCGAGCTCGGTAGCCGTGACGGCGTCGGGCGACAGCTTCGCCAGCTTCGCCTTCTGCTCGGGGGTCGCCGGGGCGTCGACGCGCTGATAGGCGGATGACCCGAACTCGGCCTCCAGCTCCGCGTAGCGCTCCGACGGGGTCTTCCCGGTGACCGCGAGGATCTCGGCGGCGAGCAGGCACAGCAGGATGCCGTCTTTATCGGTCGTCCACACTGTGCCGTCCTTGCGGAGGAACGAGGCGCCTGCCGATTCCTCTCCTCCGAAGGCGACCGAGCCGTCGAGAAGCCCGGGGACGAACCACTTGAACCCCACCGGCACCTCGTAGGGGCTGCGGCCGAGCCCGGCGACGACCTTGTCGATGATCATCGACGACACCAGGGTCTTGCCGACTCTCGCCTCGGCGGGCCAGTTCTCGCGGTGCGAGAAGAGGTAGTCGATCGCGACGGCGAGGTAGTGGTTCGGGTTCATCAGCCCCGCATCGGGGGTGACGATGCCGTGCCGGTCGGCGTCGGCGTCGTTCCCGGTGAGGATGTCGTAGTCGTGGCGCTTGGCCACGAGCGAGGCCATCGCCGACGGGGACGAGGGATCCATGCGGATCTTCTCGTCCCAGTCCAGGGTCATGAAGCGCCACGTCGGATCGACGTCGGGGTTCACGACCGTGAGGTCGAGCTCGTACATCTCGGCGATGCGCGCCCAGTACTCCACCGAGGCGCCGCCGAGCGGGTCGGCGCCGATGCGCACACCGGCCGAGCGGATGACGTCGACGTCGATGATGGTGGCGAGGTCGCGCACGTACTCCTCGCGGAAGTCGTAGCTTCCGAGCGTGTCGGCGTCGATGTCGCTGTACTTCGTGCGCGCGACTCCTTCGAGGCCCGCGGTGATGAGCTCGTTCGCGCGGTTCGCGATCCACCCGGTCGCGTCGGTGTCGGCCGGTCCGCCGTGCGGCGGGTTGTATTTGAACCCGCCGTCGGCGGGAGGGTTGTGGCTCGGGGTCACCACGATGCCGTCGGCCCGCCCGGGGTCATCCGCGCTCCTCCCGCGGTTGTACGCGAGGATCGCGTGGCTGAGGGCGGGCGTCGGGACCCAGGAGTCGCGAGCGTCGACGCGGACGTCGATCCCCGAGGCGACCAGCACCTCGATCGCGCTCCGCTCGGCGGGGAGGGAGAGGCCGTGGGTGTCGCGCCCGAGGAACAGGGGCCCCTCGATGCCCGCCATCCGCCGGTAGTCGACGATCGCCTGCGTGGTGGCGAGGATGTGGTCCTCGTTGAAGCTGGTGTTCAGCGACGATCCGCGGTGACCGCTCGTGCCGAACGCCACGCGCTGCGCGGGGACGGAGGCATCGGGTCTGCGATCGTAATAGGCGGAGATGAGGGCGTCGATGTCGATGAGGTCGGAGGCCTCGGCGGGCTTTCCTGCGCGCGTCATGCCACCAGTCTGCCCCGACCGAGCCACCTCCCGCACGGGTTGACATGCCGGGTGGCTAGGCTGAACGCCGTGACTTCCGACGCCGCCGGAACCGAGGCATCCGTTCCCACCCGCCGGACCTACAGCTTCCTCGGTCCTGCCGGCACCTTCACCGAGGCGGCGCTCGCGCAGGTTCCCGAGGCCCGGGGGCAGATCTGGCGCCCCGTGCACAACGTCGGCGAGGCCCTGTCCGACGTCATCGACGGCCGTGCGCACGCGGCGATGATCGCGATCGAGAACTCCGTCGACGGCGGTGTGTCCACCGCCCAGGATGCGCTCGCCACCGTTGCGGGGCTCCGGATCATCGGCGAGTACCTCGTGCCGGTCGACTTCGTGCTCGTCGGGCGCCGAGGAGTGCGGCTCGAAGACGTCTCCCTCGTCGCGGCGCATCCGGTGGCGTACGCGCAGTGCCTGCAGTGGCTGACACGGACCCTTCCCGCCCACGCGCACATCCCGGCATCCAGCAACGTCGCCAGCGCCCTGGGTCTTCTGGACGGCACCAGCGATGCGGATGCCGCGATCGCCCCGCCGGGGATTCTCGAGCACCACGACCTCGAACTCCTCGCCGAGAAGATCGGCGACAACCTCAATGCCGTGACCCGGTTCGTGCTGGTCGGCAAGACCGTGGCGCCGCCCGACCCGACCGGAGCCGACAAGACATCGCTCATCGTCGAGCTTCCCGATGACCGCCCGGGGGCGCTCCTGGAGATGCTCGAGCAGTTCGCCACCCGCGGGATCAATCTCTCGCTCCTCGCCTCACGTCCCATCGGCGACGAGCTCGGTCGCTACCGCTTCGTCATCGACGCCGACGGCCACGTCCACGACGAGCGGATGGCCGATGCGCTGCTGGGGCTTCGCCGCTTCAGCCCGAAGGTCATCTTCCTCGGCTCCTACCCGCGCGCCGACCGCGCAGTCGTGCGCTACCCCGACCGGTACTCCGACGACGTCTTCGTCGAGGCGCGCGACTGGCTGCGAGGACTCCTCAGCGGAGAGCCCGAGGGCTGAGCCGCGCAGGGGCTCAGTCTGCCGTCGCCGCGTGAGCCCGGTAGGTCGCGATCACCCGTGACAGGTAGCGGGCGATGACCTCCTGCTCCTCGGGGGTGAAGTCGTCGAGTTCGCGGTCGACGTCGTGGATCATCGGCATCAGCATGCCGAGGGCTCGGGCGCGGGACGCGGGTGTGGGGACGACCATGACGCCGCGGCGATCGGTGGGGTGCGGCTCGCGCGTGACGTGACCGAGGGCGACCAGCCGGTCGACGGCCGTCGTCGTCGAGGCGGTCGAGATGCCCAAACGCTTGGCCAACTCGCTGGGCGCGAGTGGTCCGGCCATGAGCAGGTGCTCCATCGCCTCGAGGTCGGTGGGATTCACCGTGAGCTCGCGGCGCATCCGCTCTTCGAACAGCTCCGTGACGTCGAGCACCTCGCGCAGCAGTGTGGTGGGCGCGCGGAACGCGGGCGGGCCGGGAGGTGCCGGCGCTGACGGGACATCCGCTGCGTGCACGGTGACAGTATAACTGCGCTAGTCTTCCTCATATCTAGTCTTTCTAATTAAATCCCTCTCATCGACACAGGAGACGACGGATGAACGGGTACGTGCGCTTCATCACCGCAGCCAAGACCTCGTGGATCGTGCTGGTCCTGGCCGCCGCCGCGGCGGCGGCGCTCTTCGCCTGGGGAACGGGCGGCGAGTCCGACAACGCCCCAGCTGTCGGGCTGCCCGACTCCGCGGAGTCGGTGCAGGTCGACGAGCTGCTCGACGAGTTCCCGAGCGCCGACACCACCTCGGCGTTCCTGGTGTTCGAGGCCGAGGGCGACGAGCTCAGCGCCGAGACACTGGAGACCATCAACGGCAAGGTGTTCGGCGACCTGGTCGACTTCACCCCCGATGGATTCGTGCCGCCGGCGCAGGTCTCGGATGACGGGCGGGTCGCCCTCGTCATCGTGCCGCTCGATCCCGAGACCGGTATCGAGGCGCAGTCCGAGCGTGCGCAGGAGATCCGGGATGCCGCCTCCGCCGACCTCGGCGACGACGTGCGCGTGTACTTCACCGGCCCCGAAGGCTTCGAGGTCGACCTCGCTGCGGTGTTCGCCGGTGCCGACATCACGCTGCTCCTGACCACCGTGATCGTCGTCGCGATCCTCCTCCTCATCACCTATCGCAGCCCGTGGCTCTGGCTCGTGCCGCTGACGGTGATCGGCGTCGCCGACGCGCTGGCGGGCATCGTGGCACGCAACGTCGCCGCCGCCGTCGGCGTCGAACTCGACCCGTCGATCACCGGCATCCTGTCGGTGCTCGTCTTCGGTGCCGGCACGAACTACGCGCTCCTCCTCATCGCCCGATACCGCGACGAGCTGAGGCTTCACGAGGACCGCCGCGAAGCCATGCGGCGGGCGGTGCGGGGTGCCGGCCCGGCGATCATCGCGAGCGGATCGACCGTCGCGCTGGCCCTCGCGACGCTCCTCTTCGCCGAGCTGGCGGGCAACCGCGCCCTCGGGCTGGCCTGCGCCGTGGGGATCGTGGTCGCGATGATCTTCGCGCTCGCCGTGCTCCCGGCGGCCCTCGTGCTGTTCGGGCGAGGACTGTTCTGGCCCTACATCCCGCGGTTCGGGTCGCGCGACGCCATCTCGCGAAGCCCCTGGGGCAAGCTCGGGCGCGGCGTCTCGCGCCGCCCCGCGATCGTCGCGATCAGCGGATTCGTCGTGCTGGGCGCGCTCGCCTCGGGCGTGTTCTTCGTGCAGACCGGTCTGTCGCAGAACGACCGCTTCCTCGACAAGCCCGAGGCGGTCGTGGGTCAGGAGATCATCGCCGACGCGTTCTCGGCGGGGGCCACCTCGCCCGCGACGGTCGTCGTGGGCAGGGATGACGCCGAAGCGGCCGTCGCAGAACTCGAGACCATCGACGGGGTCGACGCCGCAGCGATCGCCGAGGAGACCGACGACCTCGCGCGCATCGACGTCACCCTCGACGCCAGTGCCGAGACCCCGGAGGCGTATGCGGCCATCACGGCGATGCGTGCCGCGCTCGACGACGTGGGCGCCGGCGACGGCCTGGTCGGTGGACTCGACGCGCGCTCGCTCGACGTCGCCGAGGCGCAGGCCCGCGACCAGGCGCTGGTGATCCCGCTCATCCTGGTGCTCGTCTTCATCGTGCTGGTCGTGCTGCTGCGGGCGCTCGTCGCGCCGCTGCTGCTGCTCGTCGCGGTCGTGGTGAGCTTCTTCTCGGCGGTCGGGGCGAGCTGGTGGCTGTTCCAGACGCCGCTGTTCAACTTCCCCGCGATCGACACGAACGTGCTGCTGTTCAGCTTCCTGTTCCTCGTCGCCCTCGGCGTGGACTACAGCATCTTCCTCGTCACCCGGGCCAAGGAGGAGGCCGACCGACTCGGCATCACGCAGGGCATGATCCGGGCGCTGGCCGCGACCGGCGCCGTCATCACCAGCGCCGGCATCCTGCTCGCCGCAGTGTTCGCCGTCCTCGGGGTGCTGCCGCTGATCACCCTCACGCAGATCGGCATCATCGTCTGCATCGGCGTCCTCATCGACACGCTGCTGGTGCGGACGGTCATCGTGCCTGCGCTGACATTCCTGCTTCGCGACCGGGTGTGGTGGCCGCGACGTCCGAAGCTCAGCGACGCGGATGCGGCGGCGCAGGGTGCGGACGCGTTCGCCGACCCGCTCGAGGTGGAGCGCCGCCGGGCGGCCGCCGCGGCGGCGTCGGGTGAGGACGTCGGTTCTGGTGACCCGTCGAAGGCACCCGCCGTGGCGGGGGGCTGACCCGGCCTCGCGCTTCGCGCGACGCAGCCTCGGGGATCCGCGCGCCCTCGGCCCACATCCCCCCGGATGGGCCGAGGGCGCGCCGATCTCCGAGGCTGCCGGGCTCAGCGTGTGAGCGCGGGCGCTGCTCCTGCCGACGCCGCGTCGGCGCGAGACGCCATCGCCTCGGCGAGGAGCGTGAGCGACTGGGTGCGTCCCGCCGCGGCATCCCTCTGCTCTGAAGCGAACGCTCCCGCGATCGGCGACACCATCACCTCGTCGACCCCCGCGCGTGCGGCCAGATCGGCCAGGCCCGCCGCCACGTCATCGCCGGTGCCCACGAACCAGGTCGCGCGAGCACCGGCCATGATCTGATCGGCCATGGGAGCGAGCGGCGCCGCGCTCTGCGCGTCTTCCACGGTCTCGAGCGGGGTGAGGGTCTGGTTGGTCCGCAGCCGCACCATCATCCGCAGCTGCGGCAGGGCTCGCGCCTCCGCCTCCTCCGCGGTCGGGGCCGCGACGATGTTGGCCGTGACGAAGGTGCGCGGCTGCGGGTGCGCCTCGGAGGGCTGATACTGGTCGCGATACAGCTGCAGGGCCCGCTCGAGGCCGGCACCGGAGAAGTGGTTGGCGAAGACGTAGGGCAGACCGAGCGAGGCGGCGAGCTTCGCCGAGTAATCGCTCGAGCCGAGCAGCCAGACCTCGGGGGCGTTCTGCGCAGCCGGGGTCGCTCGCACCTCGTACGTGCTGCCGGAGGTCAGGCGGATCGCCGCGCCGTCGGGCGAGGTGAGAGCCAGGATGTCGCCGATGTGATCGGGGAAGCGTTCGACGTCGCTGGTGGTCCCCGACATCCGCAGCAGCTGTGTGATGACCGGATCGCTGCCGGGCGCCCGCCCGATGCCCAGGTCGATGCGGCCCGGGGCGATGGCCTCGAGCGCGGCGAACTGCTCCGCGACGACGAGCGGGGAGTGATTGGGCAGCATCACCCCGCCGGACCCGACCCGGATCCGCGAGGTGCGCGCCGCGGCCGCGGCGATCAGCACCGGAGGTGCCGTCGAGGCGACGGCCGGCATGTTGTGGTGCTCGGCGAACCAGTACCGCTCGTAGCCGAGACGTTCCGCGGTCTCGACGAGGGAGAGGGATGCCGCGACCGCCTCGGCGCTGGTCTGACCGGCGCGCACCGGCACGAGGTCGAGGACCGACAGGGTGATGCTCATACCGAAGGGTGCTCCGATCAGGGGAGGCGGTTCGCGCGGGCGAGGTTCTCGCGCATCTCTTCTGCGGTCTGACGCTGCCCGTACCCCGGGCGGTCGCGCTCGAGACGCCACGACTCGCTGAGCGGGCCGGCATTGACGGTGTCGAATCCGAGCTCGTCGTAGAGGCGGGTCATCGTCTCGACGGCCTCGGGGAAGTCGCTCGCGGTGCCCAGCGCCCGGCGATTCGGTGTTCCCGCGGGCGAGCCGTCGGTGGTGATCTGCGAGGACAGGATGTTGTTGAACGCCTTGACGACCTTCGAGGTCGGAAGGTGGTCCTGAAGGAGCTGCGAGGTCGTGGTCTCGCCCCGGTCGAGGGCCTCGATGTGCCCGTCGCGCTCGAAGTAGTAGTTGTTGGTGTCGAGAACGATCTTGCCGGCGAGCGGTTCGACCGGGATCGCGCCGATCGCCTTGAGCGGCACCGTCACGACGGCGATATCAGCGGCCTCGGCGGCTTCTTCTGCGGTGGCGGCGCGGAGCTTCGGGCCGACCTCGTCCACGAGATCCTTCAGGGTCTCGGGTCCGCGGGAGTTCGCGATGACGACGTCGTAGCCGACTCCGGTGAATGCGCGGGCGAGCTGGCTGCCGATGTGTCCGGCGCCGATGATTCCGATGGTGGTCATGTGTGGGGCCAACCGAGGTGCCCGTTCGGGCATTCCCGCCCGCGCGATGTCCCCAGCTCCTGCACGTTTGGTCTCGACGGGCCCGCAGGCCCCCTCTCACCGCTCTCGCGGGCGGTTTTGCCGGAGTTCGGGACAGCCTGGCTCAGCGCGGCGCGCGCTTGACCTCCTCGTACGCCTCGAGCGCCGCCTTGCGCGACTCCTTGAGGTCGACGAGGGGCGCGGGGGCGTCGTCCGAGACGTGCTCGGGCGCCCATTTGCGGATGTACGCCCGCTTCGGATCGAACTTCTCGGCCTGCAGCTCGGGGTTGAACACCCGGAAATACGGTGCGGCGTCGGCGCCCGATCCCGCGACCCACTGCCAGCTGAAGGGGTTGTTCGCGGCATCCGCGTCGACCAGGCAGTCCCAGAACCACTCCTCGCCGCGGCGCCAGTCGATGAGGAGGTTCTTGATGAGGAACGACGCCGTCACCATCCGCACCCGGTTGTGCATCCAACCCGAGACCCAGAGCTCCTTCATCCCGGCGTCGACGAGCGCGACCCCGGTCTCGCCCCGCTGCCACGCCCGCAGGTGCGAGGGCTTCAGCCGGGGCCACGGGAAGGCGTCGAACTCGCGGCGGAGGTTCACCGTCGCGAGGTCGGGGTGGTGGAACAGGGTGTGCCAGGCGAATTCGCGCCAGCCGAGCTCGGAGAGGAACCGGCGCGGGTTCCCCTCGTCGACCGCGGCATCCCAGATCTGGTACGGGCTGAGCTCGCCCCAGCGCAGGCGCGGCGACAGCATCGACGTCGACCCCGACGCCGGTTCGTCGCGGCTCCGGTCGTAACCGGCGAGGTCGCCGGCGATGAACTCCTTCAGTCGACGCTTCGCCGCCGCCTCGCCCGGTGTCCACCGCTCGCGCAGCCCGCCCGCCCAGTCGGGATCGGTGGGAAGCAGCTCCCACGAGTCGAGATCGTCGGAGTCGACGCGTCCTGAGAATCCCGGCACCTCGCGGGGTTCGGGAAGCGGCGCCCGCGGCGCCGGCAGCGACAGGCACGCCCGCCAGAACGGGCTGTAGACCGAGAACGGCTTGCCGGCGCCGGTCTTCACCGTCCACGGCTCGAACAGCAGCGAGGCGGCGAACGACTCGACCGTGACACCGTCCTCGCGCAGGCTCGCCTTCAGATCGGCGTCGATGTCGCGTTCCGGCAGGCTGTAGCGCCGGTTCCAAAACACGGCCCCGGCACCGGTGTCGGCGACGAGAGCGGGAAGGACATCGGATGCCGCGCCCCGCCGCAGCACGAGGCTCGCCCCCTTGGCGGCGAGGTCGTCGCCGAGCGAGGTCAGCGAGTGGTGGAGCCACCACCTCGCTGCCCCACCGAGCGGGCGCACGCCCGCGGAGTCCTCGTCGAGCACGTAGACGCCGATGACGGGGGCGTCCCGGTCGAGCGCCGCCCGCAGCGCGGGGTTGTCACCGAGGCGGAGGTCGTCGCGGAACCAGACGATCGAGGGCGCAGCCATGCACCCATCCTGGCCTTCGCCCGACCGCCCGGGGCCGTCAGAGCCCCTCGACCTTGTGCCCGCGGGGGAGGGCGAGCAAAAGCGAGGCGGGCTCCAGTCGCACGCGCACCTGGGCGGCCTCGCCGAACTCGTCGCCGTCGAGCTGCACGGGGTGGGGCTCGGAGGTCGCCAGGTCCACGCCGAGGCCGCGCGAGTAGCGCACGGCGTTGTCCTTCGTCCGCAGGGCCATCACGCGCCGCCCGCTGCGGAACCGCCGGAGGAAGCTGTTGTCCCAGGCGACCCGGCGCCAGACGAAGATCCAGCCGAGGAGGCCCTTGGGCTGGATGAAGACGATGTCGAGGTTGCCGTCGGCGACCGACGCCTCGGGGATGAGCTCGAGTCCCGCCGGGAGTGACCCGCAGTTGGCGAACAGCACGCTCTGCACGCGCGCCGCGTGGATGCGGCGCTGCGGCAGCTGGTACATCAGCCGGAACGGCTTCGCGGCCGGAAGCGACCGCGCCACGCCGTCGACGTACGCCACCCAGCCGACCTGCTTCTTCAGTTTGGGGTTGGTGTTGGCGATCATCGCGGCGTCGAGGCCCATGCCGCCCATGACGACGAACGCGTGCTCGTCGACCTTCCCGTCCTGGCGTCGGAGGCTGGCGAAGCCGACATCCATCGCCAGCGAATCGCCGTCGAAGGTCGCCCGGATCATCGCGTCGGGGTTGTCGAGGGGGAGGAGGAGATTGCGGGCGAGGAGGTTTCCGGTGCCGCTCGGAACGATCGTCAGGGGAACGCCGGTGCCGGTCATCGCCTCGGCCACGGCGCGCACGGTGCCATCGCCACCGGCGACGAGCACGGCGGTCACACCTTCCTTTAGAGCCTGGCGGGTGACATCGTCGCCGAGGTCGTCGACCGTGGTCTCGTAGAACAGCGGCTCCGACCAGCCCGCCTCATTCGCGGCGCGCTCGACGCGTGCACGCAGGTCGTCGGCGTCGACCTTGATGGGGTTGTACACCAGGGCCGCCTTCGGGCTCGGGCGCCCCTCGGTGTCGGCCATCGGCTCGGGTTCGCCCTCCGCCGACACGCGGCGGGCTTCGCCCTCTTCGCCGTCGGTGGTGTCGGGCTCGACGTCGTCGGGCTCGCGGATGACGTCGTCGGGAGCGGCGGCCTCGGTCGGGTCGGGGGCGCCGGTCGAGCCCGAGGCGTCCGAAGACGACTCGCCGCTGTCCATCTCCTCGTCGTCGAGAAGGTCGCCCGCCATGGCGTCGCCCTCCGGCAGGTCACCCTGCGCGATCTCCTCGGCCTGCTCGGCGAGCTCCTCGTCGGCGGCCTCGAGCTCGGGCTCGTCGGGGCCGTCGGAGTACACCGCATCGGACGGGTGCGGCGGGTCGGCGCGGTCGGGCGCCTCTTCGTTGTCGTTCTGTCCCCCTGGCATGCACTCAGACTAGGACCCGGGAGGCCGGTGATTAGACTCGTTCCGTGATCGATCCCGTGCTTCTCCGCGACAATCCCGAGCTGGTCAAGCGCTCGCAGGAGGCACGGGGGGAGTCGGCGGACACCGTCGATGCCGCCCTCGACGCCGACCGCGCCCGCCGCGCCGCCATCACCGCGTTCGAGGAACTGCGCGCGGCGCAGAACGCGCACGGCAAGCGGGTGGCGCAGGCTCCCAAAGACGAGAAGGCCGCCCTCGTGGCCGAGGCGAAGGAACTCAGCGAGCGCGTCAAGACGGCCCAGCACGCCGTGACCGCCGCGGAGGAAGCCGCCGACGCCGCTTTCGCGCGCATCGAGAACATCGTCATCGACGGGGTGCCCGCCGGTGGTGAAGACGACTTCGTGACCCTCCGCACGCACGGTGAGACGCCGACGTTCGACTTCGCACCACGCGACCACCTCGAGCTCGGTGAGCTCCTCGGGGCGATCGACATGGAGCGCGGCACGAAGGTGTCGGGCAGCCGGTTCTATTTCCTCACCGGCATCGGCGCGCGCCTGGAGCTCGCGCTCATGACCCTCGCCCTCGACCGCGCGCTGCAGGCCGGATTCACGCCCCTCGTGCCGC
Source organism: Microbacterium sp. SLBN-154 (assembly GCF_006715565.1). NCBI lineage: Bacteria > Bacillati > Actinomycetota > Actinomycetes > Micrococcales > Microbacteriaceae > Microbacterium > Microbacterium sp. SLBN-154. The sequence goes on along the minus strand of NZ_VFNL01000001.1, from coordinate 3,352,661 downwards.
CGACTCTGGTGCGCCCCGAGGTGATGCGCGGCACCGGATTCCTCGGTCAGCACGCCGACGAGGTGTACCACCTCGAGGAGGACGACCTCTATCTCGTGGGCACGAGCGAGGTTCCCCTCGCCGGCTACCACATGGACGAGATCCTCGACCTCTCCCGGGGTGCCAAGCGCTACGCCGGCTGGTCGACCTGCTACCGCCGCGAGGCGGGTTCGTACGGCAAGGACACCCGGGGCATCATCCGCGTCCACCAGTTCAACAAGCTGGAGATGTTCGTCTACACCACCGTCGATGAGGCCGAGGCCGAGCACCAGCGTCTCGCCGACATGCAAGAGGGCATGCTGCAGGATCTCGGCCTGTCGTACCGGGTGATCGACGTCGCCGCCGGCGACCTCGGCTCCAGCGCCGCACGCAAGTACGACATCGAGGCGTGGGTGCCCACCCAGAACGCCTACCGCGAGCTGACCTCGACCTCCAACTGCACGACGTACCAGGCGCGGCGCCTGAACATCCGGCACCGGCTGCCGGCCGACGAGGGCGGCAAGACGCAATTCGTCGCGACCCTCAACGGCACCCTCGCCACCACCCGGTGGATCGTGGCGATGCTCGAGACCCACCAGCGCGCCGACGGCTCGGTGGTCGTGCCCGAGGTGCTCCGCCCCTACCTCGGCGGCCTCGAGGTCATCGAGCCGGTGTCATGACCGCCGAGTCTGCCGAGACCGGCCTCCCTGACACGGGCGAGATCGAACGCACCGAGCAGGAGGAGGCTGCCGAGCTCGTCGAGGATCTCGCGACGGGACCCGACCGACCGGATGCCGCAGGCCAACGCCTTCTCATCGTGCTCGACATCGACGGCACCGTCCTCCTCGAAGACGAGACGCTCAGCCCCGGCGTCGTCGACGCCGTCGCGCATGCCGGCTCCGCCGGCCACGAGGTGATGCTCGCCACCGGACGCAGCTGGGAGTCCACCCGAGGCATCCTCCGTGTCCTCGACATCGCCCCCGAGTACGTGGTCTGCTCCAACGGCGCGATGGTGATGAAGCGCGTCGACGCCGATGAGGTGCGTTACGAGCGGTGGCACACCGAGACCTTCGACGCCACCGAGGTGCTGCGCCTGCTGCGCGAGCACCTCCCCGACGCGCGGTACATGGTCGAGCTGCCCGACGGCAGCCGCCTCTACACCGAGTACCTCGAGGACTGGAACCTCGCCGGCGCCCGCAGGGTGTCGTTCGACGAGCTCGTCGCGCAGCCGGTCTGCCGTGTCGTCGTGGTCTCGCCCGGCGACAGCGAAGACGACTTCATCGAGCTCGTCGAGCGCGTCGGGCTCAACGAGGTGTCGTACGCGGTCGGCTGGACGGCGTGGCTGGATGTCGCACCCCAGGGCGTCGACAAGGGGACCGCGCTCGAGCTCGTCCGCAAGGAGCTGGGCATCGACCCGTCGCGCGTGCTCGTGATGGGCGACGGGCGCAACGACGTCGGCATGTTCGAGTGGGCGCTCCAGCACGGCGGCCGCGCCGTGGCGATGGAGCAGGGGCCCGACGAGGTGCGGGCTGCTGCCGGCGAGGTCACGAGCACCGTGCAGGCCGGCGGCGTGGCCGCCATCCTCCGCGCGCTCTGATCGGGCCGCTCGGCCTTCAGCGGAACATCATCTTCTCGTAGAGGGTGCGTCCGGTGACGTGGTCGGTGAGGTCATCGAGGCGGATGTCGAGATCCACGTCGGCGTTGAAGTCGTAGTACATCGGGTGCTCGCCCGCGTGGAGCAGCGCGCCGACGCCGTGGCGGGGCACCTTCATGTCGAGCGACTCGATCAGCGTCGGGTTGGTCACCGTCATCGCGATCGACCCGCGGTCGCTTCGCCAGGTCCACTCCATGCGCGTCGGATAGGACTGATGGCCCGGGCCGGGCACGTCGCCGCTGGTGGTCAGCCGGAGCGGCACGAGGTCGTCGGTGATGAGGCGGTCACCCTTGGCCAGGAAGAAGGTGGGGATGTTGACCTCACCGAAGCCGAAGAGGCCCTTCGTCGTCATCCGCACGTACACGAGCGTGTAGTCGCCCACGTGCGCACGGCCCCAGTACCAGTGGTCGAGGAAAGACCCCATGAGGTGGTTGCCCCAGTTGTGGTCGTGATAGGCGCTCCCGGTCAGCTGCCGGGTCGTACCGTGCTCGGTGACCGTCGCGGTCGCCGTCCCGTACGGCACGGGCACGACCCACGCGAGATAGCGGTCTTTCGCCTGTCCGAAGTAGGTGATGCCGGCTCCGGGTCGCCAGGACGGCGCCGCGCGATCGATATGCACGTCGGCGACGATGTCGTCGGCCTCGATGTGCAGGTCGTAGGTGCGCAGGTCGCCGGTCACCCGGCTCGGACCGATGCGCACGTCGCAGCTGTCGGTGGCGGCGGCGAACTCGCCGGCGGGGAAGGTCGGCTCGAGGTGCCGACGGGTGCCGTCGGGCAGCTGACGGATGACCAGGAGGGTCGGCGTCAACGGGCCGGACGGGTCGGTGTGCGGCTTGTTCGAGAACGTCACGACGAGAGTCGAGCCGTCATCGAACTGGCAGTCGAAGTACCACCACTCGAACGTCGAATCGGCGGCTGCGGCAGCGCGGTACCCGTCCTCCCACGGCTCGACGGTGTCGGACTTCAGGCCGAGGGCGGCGAGTCCCTCCTCCTGCGAGCGCTGAAGCGTCGCACGGATCTCAGGGGTGTCGGGGATGTCGTGCGCGGCCATCGTCGGACCTTTCGCGTCGGGTCGCGGGTGAGGTCATCATGGCAGAGCGGACCGGCGGTGGTCGAGAACCTCGGCGAGGCGGGCAGGCGCGCCTCCCAGGGCTCTGCCAGGCGCTATGGGAAAAATGAGGGGTTGGCGCTGTCGACTAGACTCGACGCCGATTCGAGCGGATGCCGCAGGGCGTGCGTTCGGGAGGGTTGTCCGAGCGGCCGATGGAGCTGGTCTTGAAAACCAGTGGGCAGAGATGTCCCGTGGGTTCGAATCCCACACCCTCCGCTTCCTACCTGTGAGGACCCGAGTGAGTCAGACGAGCAGAGCCGGTGCGCGCGGGCGCAAGACGGTCGCCCGACACGGCCGGCTGCGGTCGCCGCATCCGTTCGCCTCGCTGATGAAGATGCTCGGCATCGTGGTCGCGGTCGTCCTGGTCTCGGGACTCGGCGTCAGCGCCTACGCCTACTACGACCTGACGACGAGTTTCGCGTCGGACGCGGTCGAGCTCGAGGGTCAGGGGTCGGTTCCGCCCGACATCGGGGCGATCGAGGGTGGGGTCAACCTGCTGCTCGTGGGCACCGACGAGTGCGAGCCGGAGTATGCGTATCTGTTCGGCGACCGCTGCACCGGACCCGACGCCGAGGGCCAGCTCAACGACGTCAACATGCTGCTTCACATCTCCGACAATCCGCGCCGGGTGACGGTCATCTCGTTCCCGCGCGACCTCATGGTGTCGATCCCCTCCTGCACGCGTGAAGACGGCAGCGAGACGGGCGGGTCGAGCTACGAGCAGATCAACTCCGCATGGGGCTACGGGGGACTCAACTGCGTGGTGAAGACGGTGTCGCAGCTGAGCGGCATGAGCATCCCCTTCGCCGCCAAGGTCAGCTTCGGCAACGTCATCGACATCACCGACGCGATCGGCGGTGTGGACGTCTGCATCGGCAACGGGGGAATGCGCGACCGCTACACCGGTATCGACTGGGCGGCCGGCCCTCGCAACGTCCAGGGCGTGGAGGCCCTGCAGTTCCTGCGCACCCGGTACGGGCTCGAGAACGGCAGCGACCTCGCCCGCATCAGCAACCAGCAGCAGTACATGTCATCGCTCGCGCGGAAGCTCGTCAGTGAGGAGGTGCTGACGAACCCCTCGACGCTGCTGCGGCTGGCGACCACCGTCGTGGACAACGTGACCCCCTCGCAGAGCCTCACCAACCCGGTGACGATGGTGCAGATCGCACGCGCCGTGCAGGGCGTGCCGTTCGAGGAGATGGTGTTCGTTCGCTATCCCGTCTTCGACGACCCCTCCAACGCGAACCGCGTGGTGCCGGATGAGGCGGCCGCGGAGCAGCTGTGGGCGGCCCTCGAGGCCAACCAGCCGTTGCAGCTGACGAGCGACCCGAACCTCAGCGGTGGTGTCATCACGGCCGACCCCGCTCCGACCGATGCGCCTGTGGAGGGCGAGCCCACCGAGCCGACCGAGCCCGTGGAGCCCACCGAGGGCGCCGCGCCCGTCGAGCCGGCACCGACCGAGACCGCGGCGGTCCTGCCGGACTCGATCCAGGGTCAGACCGCCGCGCAGGAGACCTGCTCGGCCGGCAACCTCTCGGGCTGAGCTCGGTTTCGGTGTCGCCCGCGGCACCCGTTATGATGGCTGAGCGCGTCCGGGTTTCTGCTCGGATGCCTGGAGACGTCGCATAGTCAGGCCTAGTGCACCACCCTGCTAAGGTGGAGTCCCCTCACGGGGACCGAGGGTTCAAATCCCTCCGTCTCCGCCACCTCTTGCGGCTTGCGCGGTGGATTCCCGCGAGTGCAGCGTCGGCGGCAAGGATACGACGGAGCCGGGCGTTCTCATCCGTCGCTTGCGGACGACGGCTTCGGCGAGAGCATCGATCGCGTGAGCGCCGAAGATCATGGGGTCGACGCCGATGCTCGAGAGATGGGGATTCGACAGACCCGTCGTGAACGTGTTGTCGTGCCCGAGCAAGCTCACGTCGCCGGGCACGGAGACTCCTCTCTCGGCCCAGTCCGACATCAGCCCCAGTGCGACGAGATCGTTGAATGCGACGACTGCCGTCGGGCCGTCTGCGAGAGCCGCCGGCCCGAGCGCCCTGCCGCCCGACGCGTCCGGAGACTCCACCCGCATGGTGACGAGAGACAGATCCGGGTAGGCCGAGGCGGCACGCTCCATCGCTCGGCGCCGTTGCACCTCCGACCATGCATTCGCCGGTCCACCCACATAGGCGATCGCCCGGTGACCGAGGGCATGCAGATGGTCCATCGCCAATCGCGCGCCGGCAGACTCGTCGATCACTACTGATCCCGCCACAGGCCAGTGGGGCCGGGGAAGACGATTGAGGAGCACGATGGGCGTCGGGCTGTCGACGAGATCTTCGAGTTCGTCATCGGACAACCGCGCTGACGCCAGCAGCACGCCATCGACGTGTGACCGGATGCTGGTGATCTCGGCTCGCTCGAGCTGCGTGGACTCCTGTGTGTCGACGACGAAGAGCCCGAAGCCGGACTCCCGGGCCGCTGCTTGCGCTCCTCTCGTGAGAGCCGAGAAATAGGGATTCGTGACATCCGGCACGACGAGGGCGATCGACCCGGTCCGCCCCGTGCGAAGGCCGATCGCCGAGCGATTCGGTGAGTACTCCGTTGCACGCACCGCGGACATGACCCGCTCTCTCGTCGCGTCCGAGACCCGATGGGGTTCACGCAGCGCACGCGAGACGGTTGCGATCGACACACCGGCAAGCGCAGCGACGTCGTGAACGGTAGCCATCCGCAATCCCTCCATTCGGCGCCGAGGTCGCGCGGATAACGGGGGAGTGAGGAAGACAGCAGCGGGTCCGCGTCATTCACCGAGGGCCGCCGACAACCGGGGCTGGCCATTGCGTGAGTCGGGCGTCGCTGATGATCCTAGTGCCGCCGATCGCGGGTGGTCTCCGGTCGAAATGAGTCGTGGGAGGGATCACCAGCGCGGCGGGCCGGTGGATTCGCGCCAGATGATCTGGCCGCGGGGAGGCTCGGCGGGCAAGACTTCGTTATCGGCCTTGCGGAGCAGCGCGATCAATCGGCGCATCGCATGCCTTCCTGCCTCGGCGCGATTGTTGTCGACCGTGGTCAGCGCCGGCCAGAGGAACCGCCCCACGTCGTAGTTGTCCCATCCGGTCACGCTGATGTCGTGCGTGATCTTCCAGCCCCGCTCCGCTGCGCCGCGCATCGCTCCGACGGCGACGAGGTCATTCGCAGCGACGACGGCGAGCGGCCGGGCGGAAGCGGGAAGGGAGCGGATCGCCTCGAGTCCCGCTTCTCCGGTCCAGGCGTGACCGACCACCCCAAGGTTCTCCAGTCCAAGGTGCGCAACTGTTTCCTGGAACACCTGCGCTCGGCTGTCGGCGGAGGCGAAACCCCGCTCACCGGCCACATGGAGGAATCGTGTGTGGCCCCAGTCTGCGAGCCGTGTGATGAGCGAGGCCACCGGGCTCGCATCGGCCAGCTCGCCGGCGGAGTGCATCGCTTCGTCGAAACTCGCCGCGACGACGAACCCGACGTCAGGAGGGATGGCGCCAGGCGCGCTGTCGGAAGCCGGGACGAAGGAAAGCACGCCCTCGTACTGCCCCGACCCGGCGAGCTCCACAATGCGCTGGCTGCGTTCGTCGATGGTGCCGTCGACGCTGTGGACTTCCATGACGAATCCTGCGTCGGCCGCAGCAGCTCCCGCACCCGCGAGCATCTGGACCGGGTTGTAGATCGGAATGCCCATGACGACGGCGATCCTGCCGGTTCGTCTGGTCCGCATCGCCCGCGCCGCGAGGTTGGGCTGATAGCCCAGCTCCCGGGCGGCGGCCTTAACTCGGTCCCGCGTCTCGGGCGAGATGGAGCCCTTGCCGCTCAGCGCATACGACACAGTGGCCTGCGTGACCCCGGCGAGTCGTGCGACATCCCGACTTGTCGGCCGGCCGGCCATCTCGTCTCCCTTGCTGCACGTTCTTCGAGGGGGTTGACGTGCGACGGCTCCTCCCAGCATAGTAGTGATACGTATCAGTTATACGTATCACTAACGCGATCGAGGAGGATGCGTGGCATGAGCGTCGCGGAGCTGCGAACGCTGGCGAAGGACCGCAGAAGCGGCCGCCGGGCATCCGGTCAGCGTCACCCCGACAACCGGGCGGCACTTTTCTTCCTTGCACCGTTCATCCTCGGAGCGCTGGCGTTGACGATCGGACCGATCGTCGGGTCGCTGTACCTGTCGTTCACCGACTACAACCTCCTCCAGGACCCCGAGTGGGTGGGGCTGGCGAATTACGAGCGGATGCTGACGGATGCGCGTCTGCACAATTCGCTTGTCGTCACCTTCACCTACGTCTTCGTCGGTGTGCCGCTGCAGCTTGGAGTCGCGCTCGGGCTGGCGGTCCTGCTCGACAAGGGCTTGCGGGGGTTGCCGTTCTATCGGTCGGCGTTCTATCTGCCCAGTCTTCTCGGTGCCTCCGTCGCGATCGCGATGCTGTGGCGCCTCATCTTCGGCAGCGAGGGTCTTCTGAACTCTTTGCTCGGCGTCGTCGGTATCCAGACCGACACCAGCTGGATCGGTAACCCCGACACATCGCTGATGACCATCATCCTGTTGCACGTATGGATGTTCGGCTCACCGATGGTGATCTTCCTCGCGGGACTTCGCCAGATACCCGGTGAGCTCTACGAGGCCGCCGCCGTCGACGGCGCCGGACCGTGGAGCCGGTTCCGGGCGATCACTCTCCCGCTGCTCACTCCGATCATCTTCTTCAACCTCGTGCTTGCGGTGATCAATTCTTTCAGCGCCTTCACTCAAGCATTCATCGTCTCGGGCGGAACCGGTGGCCCGACGGATTCGCTGCTGTTCTTCTCGCTCTACCTGTACCAGGAGGGCTTCGGCGCCTTCCGAATGGGCTACGCCTCGGCCTTGGCCTGGCTGCTGCTGATCATCATCGGCGTCCTGACCGCCGTGAATTTCTGGCTCTCGAAGTATTGGGTTCACTATGACGATTGAGGATTTCGCCGCCGAAACGGCGCGCGCATCGACATCCAAGGGTGAGAGCGTCGACACCACGACCCTCCACACCAGGTACCGTCCCCGCAGTCGAACGAGATGGGCTTCGCTCCTCCGTCACGCGCTGATGATCATCGTCGTCATCATCTCGCTCTACCCGATCCTCTGGATGGTCGTCAGTTCGCTACGCCCGGACGGACAGATCTTCGGCAACCCGTCTTTGCTTCTGACGACGTTCGAGTGGGAGAACTACGCATACGGATGGACCGCGCTGGGTACGCCGTTCGGCCAATACCTGCTCAACTCCGCGATCATCGTCGCCGGCTCCATCCTGGGCAACCTCATCACGTGCTCGCTCGCCGCCTATGCCTTCGCGCGGCTGCGTTTCCGCCTCCAGCGGACCGCCTTCGTCTACATGCTCATCACGCTGATGCTGCCGATCCACGTAGTGATCGTTCCTCAGTACGTGCTCTGGGCGCAGGTGGGCCTGACCGACTCGTTCTGGCCGTTGATCGCACCGAAGTTCCTCGCGACGGACGCCTTCTTCATCTTCCTGATGATCCAGTTCATGCGAGGCCTACCCAGAGAACTGGATGAAGCCGCGCGGATCGATGGCGCCGGCCACTTCCGGATCTTCTTCCAGATCGTGCTCCCGCTGATGGTGCCGGCCCTCGCGACGACGGCGATCTTCACCTTCATCTGGGTGTGGAACGACTTCTTTTCCCAGCTCATCTTCCTCACCAGCCCCGACAACTACACAGTGCCGATCGCGCTTCGCGCCTTCGTGGACGCCCAGTCGTCGACATCCTTCGGCGCCATGTTCGCCATGAGCGTCGTGGCGATCGTGCCACTCGTGCTCATCTTCGCCTTCGGGCAGCGGTTCCTCATCAAGGGCATCGCCACCACCGGTCTGAAATGACCCTTCCTCCCACCCATCGCGGGCCCGCCCGCAGAAGCGGCTCGCCGAGCCATCGAACAAAGGAGATCGATATGAAGCCACCGGTCAGAAAGGCTGTCGCCATCGCCGGCGCAGCTGCGCTCGTCATCACCCTTGCCGGATGCGGCACAGCCGGCGGCGCAGGCGGTGAAGCGGAACTGAGCGACGAGCCCGTAACCCTGCGCATGGCCTGGTGGGGTGGCGACGGCCGACACGAACGCACGCAACAGGTCATCGACCTGTTCGAGGAGGAATACCCCAACATCACGGTGGAACCGGAGTTCTCCGACTGGAGCGGGTACTGGGAGAAGCTCGCGACCTCGACCGCGGGCAACAACTCTCCCGACGTGATGCAGATGGACCAGCTCTACCTCGCCTCATATGCCGACCGCGGAACGCTGGCAGATCTGGGGAGTCTCGACGTCGACATGAGCGGGATGGAGGACAGCGTCCGCGACTCCGGCCTGTACGAGGGCACGTCGTATGCCGCACCGATCTCGACCAGCATGACGGCGATGCTGGTGAACACCGACCTGCTGGAGCAGATCGGGGTGCCGCTCCCCGAGAACGCCGATTCGTGGACGTGGGAGGAGTACCGCGATTGGGGTGCCGCGGTCACTGCAGCCTCCCCGGCCGGCACGTACGGAGCGTCCATCCCGTTCACGGAGTATCAGCTCCAGCTGTTCGTCCGGCAGCACGGCGAAGAGCTCTTCGATGAGGACGGCGTCGCCGTCTCACCGGAGGTGCTGTCCATGTGGTTCCAGAATTCTCTCGAGCTGTCCGAGTCGGGCGCCTCCGCACCTGCCTCCGTGTGGGCGGAATCGGCCGGACTGCCGCTGGACCAGACGCCGATGGCTGTGGGCGCCGTGGCATCCTTCCCCAACACCGCCACGCTGGTATCTGCGTATTCCGGTGCGTCGGGCGCGAACATCGAGCTTCTTCCCCTTCCCCGCACGGAGGATGGAGTGGAGGACTTCGAGTACTCCAAGCCGGGCATGTACTGGTCGATCTCCTCGCAGTCCGAGCATCCCGCGGAAGCAGCCGCGTTGGTCGACTTCTTCATCAACAACGAAGAGGCCGCGGAGGTCCTCGGCGCGGAGCGCGGACTGCCTGCGACCACCAATGCCCTCGACGCCATCTTCGACCAGCTCTCGCCGGAGGAGCAGTCCGTCGTCTCGTACTCCGAGTCACGGGAGCCCTTCATCGGGTCAGCTCCCGACATCGTTCCCAACGGTGCGTCGAACATCCAGGACGTCTTGCAGCGGTACCAGCAAGAAGTGCTGTTCGGGCAAACATCGCCCGATGATGCGGCGGCGGCGATGATCGCCGAGCTCCAGCAGGCCATCGACGCGGCATGACCACGAGGGTGGGGGCGCGGGGAGCGCCCTCACCCTCCTCATTACCGACAGAGAAAGACTTCGAATGCTCAGAATCGGAATCATCGGGGTCGGCAACATCGCCGACGAGCACATCCGCGGCTACCTCACGTTCCCGGATCGGTGCGAAATCGTCGCCCTCGCAGACCTCTCGCAGGACAAGAGCGAGCAGAAGCGCATCGCGTTCGGTCTCGAGAACGCCGTCGCCTACCGCGATGCGGCTCATCTGCTGTCGGAGGCGGATGTCGACCTCGTCAGCATTGCATCGCCGCCGAGCAGTCATGCCGAACTCTCGATCGCCGCGCTCCGCGCGGGCATTCACGTGATCGTCGAGAAGCCGATGGCGCCGTCGCTCGAAGAGTGCGACGCGATGCTGACCGCCCAGCGGGAATCGGGTCGGCTCTTGTCCGTCGTCGCGCAGAACCGGTTCCGTGACGATCTGATGATTCTCAAGGAGGTCTTGGACTCAGGCCTCGTGGGCTCGATCTCTCACGTGCGCATCGACTCCGCGTGGTGGCGGGGGCTTCCGTACTACGACCTCTGGTGGCGCGGGACGTGGGAGTCGGAAGGGGGCGGACCCACCCTCAATCACGCGATTCATCACATCGATCTCAGCCTGTGGCTGCTGGGTCGTCCCGATGCGGTGGTGTCGATGATCACGAACGTGCAGCACGGCAACGCCGAGGTGGAGGACCTCTCCGTCGCCATCCTCCGCTATGGAAAGGCTCTCGCCCAGCTGACGAGCTCAGTCGTCCATCATGGCGAGCGACAGGAGATCGTCATTCAGGGCGAGCGTGCTCAGATCGCGCAGCCGTGGAGCGTGAGCGCCGAAACAGCACAACCCAATGGATTCCCCGCGCGAGGCGGCGACCAGGATGTCGTGACCGCGATCGAACGCCTCGTGGCAGCTCACGAGCCTCTCGCATACGTGGGGCACACGGGCCAGATCGCGGACGTCCTCGATGCGGTCGTCAGCGGCCGGCCGCCCGCGATCGAGGGTCAAGACGGGCGCAACGCCGTCGAGCTGGTCACCGCGATCTACGAATCGGGTATCGAACGGTCGGTCGTGGACCTGCCGTTGCTCTCGGAGGATCCCTACTACTTCAGCGGGTCCCTCGTCGAGCGCGCTCCCCGCTTCCACCGCAAGCGCGAGTCCGTCCGCGACCAGGTCGGCTCGATCGTCGTCGGCGCCACCAGCGCGTGATCAAGGGAGCCCGATCAATGCCAGCATCTGAAGGCGCGCGCTACGCGCCCGCCCCCATTCCCCGGCCCGTCATCAGTGAGGGGGGGTTCGTCTTCGCGGCGGCTCACCTCGATCACGGCCACATCTACGGAATGACCGAGGGCCTCCTGGGCGCAGGCGCCACACTCAAGTGGGTCTTCGATCCTGACCCGGCTAAGGTCGCGGCCTTCGTCGAGCGCTTCCCTCAGGTGCAGGTCGCGCGCTCAGAGGAGGAGATCCTCGCCGACGCCGTCGTGCATCTCGTGGCGGGCGCTGCCGTGACCTCCGAACGCGCCGCGCTCGGATTGCGGACGATGGCTGCCGGAAAGGACTATTTCACCGACAAGGCGCCGCTGACCACGTTCGAGCAGCTCGCGGACGTCCGCGAGGCCACCGCCCGAACCGGTCAGAAGTACGCCGTGTACTACTCCGAGCGCATCCATGTGGAGGCGGCGGTGCTGGCGGGGCAGCTGATCGAGCGTGGCGCCATCGGCCGGGTTCTGCAGGTGATCGGTCTCGGTCCCCACCGCATAGGCGACCCTGCCACGCGGCCGGCGTGGTTCTTCGAGAAGGAGAAGTACGGCGGGATCCTCTGCGATATCGGCAGTCACAACTTCGAGCAGATCCTCCACTACACCGGTGCGACCGATGCAGACATCGTCAGCTCATCGATCGCCAACTACGCGCATCCCGAGTTTCCTGAGCTGGATGACTACGGCGACGCCCACGTGGTGACCGACACGGGCGCGACCGGTTTCGTGCGCGTCGACTGGTTCACTCCGGACGGATTGAGCACGTGGGGCGATGGCCGCACGATCCTCCTCGGCACCGACGGGTACATCGAGCTTCGCAAGTACACCAACATCGCCACGGACGACGGCCCGGGTCAGCTCTTTCTGGTGGACAGCGACGGGGAGCACCGGATCAACGCGACCGGCACCGTCGGTTATCCGTTCTTCGGTGAGCTGATCCTCGACTGCCTTCGGCGGACCGAGACGGCAATGACCCAGGCGCACGCGCTGAAGGCGGCCGAGCTCAGCCTGCAAGCGCAGGCGCGAGCTCGAGTCCTTTCATAACGACCACGGCGGGGCGCTCATCGCGGTCTCGCCGACGAGGCCATCAGATTCGGGACGCTGGAGCGTCGGCCAGGCAGTCCACACCCGAGATGCGGTTCCGGTGCGCGACGGGTTTTGCGATGCTGAGCGCGTGTCATCGGAAGCCGGACTGAGCGGGGTCGAAGCCGCATCGCGCCTCGCGCGGGTCGGCCCCAATCTGGTGCCGCGACCACGCCGCGTGCCCGTCTGGCGTCAGCTCGCACGGCAGTTCACGCACCTGCTCGCTGTGCTGCTGTGAGTCGCCGCCGTCCTCGCTCTCATTGCCGGCACCCCTGCTCTTGCGGTCGCCATCGTGATCATCGTGGTGCTCAACGGTGTCTTCGCGTTCGCACAGGAGCATCGCGCCGACCGCTCTGCGGAACGGCTCCGGGCGCTTCTGCCCGCATCCGCACGCGTGGTGCGCGACGGTGCGCCGACCGACGTCGCCGTAGCGACATTGGTGCCCGGCGATCTGGTCGTCTTCACGGCGGGCGACAGGGTGGGCGCCGATCTGGAGGTGCTCACCGGCGAAGGTCTCCGAGTCGATGAGTCGATGATCTCGGGCGAGAGCGTTCCGGTCGCGCGCGCACCGGGTGATCGGCTGCGGGGTGGCACGTTCGTGGTCGAGGGTGAGGCGTCGGCCATCGTGGTCGCCACCGGTGCGCGCACGGAGCTGGCAGGAATCAGCCGGCTTGCCGAGTCGGCGAGTCGGCCGCAGAGTCCGTTGACCGTGCAGCTGAATCGGGTGGTGCGCGTGATCGCGGTGATCGCCGCCGTGACCGGGCTAGGGCTCGGTGCCGCCTCGATCCTCCTCGGACTTCAGCTCACCGAGGCGTTCATCTTCGCCGTCGGGGTGGCCGTCGCGCTGGTTCCCGAGGGGCTGCTTCCCACTGTCACGCTTTCGCTGGCACGCGGCGCGGAGTCGATGGCCGAACGGCGGGCGCTCGTCCGGCGGCTCGACGCGGTTGAGACTTTCGGGGCGACGACCTTCATCTGCACCGACAAGACCGGAACGCTCACGCAGAACCGCATGAACGTCGTCGAGGTCGTGACGCCGGACGGCGCCGTCACGGTGACCGGCGACGGGTACACCCCCGACGCGGAGTTCGTCGGCAGCGCCGCGGCCCGCGCCTCGCTCGTGGGCGTCGCCGAGGCTGCGCGGCGGTGCGTCAGCGGCCGGGTCGCGCAGCGCGAAGGCGAATGGGTTGCCGTGGGTGATCCGATGGAGGCCGCGCTGCACTGCCTCGCGCTGCGCGCGCACGTTGCCGAGACGTCGGAAGGGGAGCGGCTGCCCTACACCGCCGACCGGATGATCAGCTCGTCACTCGACGGAGGCACGGTATCGACGCTCGGCGCTCCTGAGGCTGTCTTCGCGCGCTGCGCATTCGTTCCCGCCGGCATGGCGGAAGCCCTCCATCGCCTCACCGGCGAGGGGCGCCGCGTGCTGGCCGTCGCGACGCTGCAGTGGGAGACGCCGCTCACAGTCGAGGCGGAGAGGGGGATGCAGCTGCTCGGCCTCGTGGCATTGGAAGACCCACCTCGCGACGGCGTCGAGGAGGCGCTGCTCGCCTGTCGCGACGCGGGCATCCGTATCGCGATGATCACCGGCGACCACCCGCGCACCGGCGCGGCGATCGCGCGGGAAGTCGGGCTGCTGGGGCCGGACGGCGTGGTGTTCGACGGCCCCTCCCTCCCACCGACGGACGCGGCGCTCGCCGATGCCATCGATCACCCCGGCGGCGTGGTCGTGGCCCGCGCGACGCCGGCAGACAAGCTTCGGATCGCGCGGGCCCTGCGCACCCACGGGCATGTCGTGGCGATGACCGGTGACGGCGTCAACGATGCTCCGGCGCTTCGCGAGGCAGACGTCGGGGTCGCGATGGGCGCGTCGGGAAGCGACGTCGCCCGCGAAGCGGCCGACCTCGTGCTGCTGGACGACCATTTCGCCACGATCGTCACAGCCATCGAGCTCGGACGTGCGACCTTCGCGAACGTGCGGCGCTTCCTCACCTACCACCTCACGGACAACGTCGCAGAGCTCACGCCCCTCGTCGTCTGGGCGCTGACCGGGGGGGACGTGCCTCTGGCGATCGGCGTGCTGCAGGTGCTCGCGCTCGACATCGGCAGTGACATGCTCCCCGCTCTCGCGCTCGGAGCCGAGCCGGCCCGCAAGGACTCGATGCAGGGTCGCCGTCGGCGGGCGATCGTCGACCGCGCCCTGCTGACGCGCGCGTTCCTCATCCTCGGCCCCTGGGAGGCGTTGGTCGCGATGGGAGCGTTCGTCGCCGTGCTCATCCTCGGCGGATGGAGCTGGGGATCACCGCCCTCCGTCGACCTCCTCGCCTCCGCATCGGGAACCGCGTTCGCAGCGATCGCGCTCGGACAGATGGCGAACGCCTTCGCCTGCCGCAGCACCACACGACCGGTGTGGCGCCTGCGCGCTCGGACGAACCCCCTGGTGTTGTGGGCCGTGGCAGCCCAGGCGGTGCTCCTCGTGCTCTTTCTTGCCGTCCCGGCGCTTGCGGAGCTCCTCGGTGGCGGGTGGCCGGACGGCATCGGCTGGGCGGCGGCCTCCCTCGCAGTCCCGGCCGTGATCCTGGGGGACGCGGCGTCCAAAGCCGTTCGGCGCCGCAGGCGCAGAACGACGTGAGGTCTGGTCTCGGTTTCGCCGCGCGACGCCTGGCATCACGGATGGCGATGCCTTCAGCTGCGCGGCGTGCGACGGGGCTTCTCGTCGTCGCGACGCGTCCGGCGCCCCGGGCCACCCGTGTCGAGCCGCAGCTCGATGAGCCGTCCCGAGATGCGGGTGCTCTCAAGCCGGTCGAGCGTGTCGCGAGACAGGTCGGCGGGGAGCTCGACGAGCGAGAAGTCCGGCCGGATCTGGATCGCCCCGAAGTCGTCGCGTTTGAGGCCGCCCTCGTTGGCGAGCGCTCCGACGATCTGACGCGGCTCGACACGATGGCGTTTGCCGACGGCGATGCGATACGTCGCCAACCCCTCCCGCGCAGGACGAGAACGCCGCTCGCCGGCGTCGCGATCGCGGTCGAAGCGGCCCGGGCGTTCGCCGCGGTCGCCGCGGTCGCGGCGCGGCTCGGGATCGGGCTCGAGCAGAAGCGGCGATTCGCCCTGCGCGACCACGGCGAGGGCGGCCGCGACATCGACTTCGGGAACGTCGTGATGACGGACGTAGTGCGCGACGATGTCGCGGAAGCGGTCGATGCGCTCCGTCTCGGCGAGGGCTGCGGTGATGCTGTCGTCGAAGCGCGCGAGTCGCGTGACGTTGACCTCGTCGACGCTCGGCAGAGGGATCTCGGTGAGCGGATGACGCGTGGCGCGCTCGATCGCACGGACGAGCCCACGCTCGCGCGGCGTGACGAAGCTGATCGCGTCGCCTGACCGTCCGGCCCGCCCGGTGCGGCCGATCCGATGCACGTACGACTCGGTGTCGGTGGGGATGTCGAAGTTCACCACGTGCGAGATGCGCTCGACATCGAGTCCGCGGGCGGCGACATCGGTCGCGACGAGGATGTCGAGCTTGCCCGCCTTGAGTTGATTGATCGTCTTCTCGCGCACGGGCTGGGCGACGTCGCCGTTGATCGCGGCGGCGGAGTAGCCGCGTGCGCGCAGCTTCTCGGCGATCTCCTCCGTCACGCTCTTGGTGCGACCGAAGACGATCATGCCGTCGAAGTTCTCGGTTTCGAGGATGCGGGTGAGCGCATCCATCTTCTGAGAGAACGACACGATGAGGTAGCGCTGGGTGATCGTCGACGACGTGGTCGTCTTGGTCTTGATCGTGATCTCTTCGGGGTCATGCAGGTACTGCTGCGAGATGCGCCGGATGGCCGCAGGCATCGTCGCCGAGAAGAGCGCGACCTGCTTGGTGGCGGGAGTGTCGGCGAGGATCGTCTCGACGTCCTCGGCGAAGCCCATCTTCAGCATCTCGTCGGCCTCGTCGAGCACCAGATACTTCAGCTCGGTGAGGTCGAGCGTCCCCTTGTCGAGGTGGTCCATGATGCGTCCGGGCGTTCCGACGATGACGTGCACTCCCCGGCGGAGGGCTGAGAGCTGGACGCCGTAGCCTTGGCCGCCGTAAACGGGCAGCACGTGCAGCCCGCGCCGGTGGGATGCGTACTTCTCGAACGCCTCGCACACCTGGAGCGCCAGCTCGCGTGTCGGAGCCAGCACCAGCGCCTGCGGTGTCTTTTGGGAGAGGTCGAGTCGATCGAGGATCGGCAGCGCGAATGCCGCCGTCTTGCCCGTTCCGGTCTGCGCGAGGCCGACGACGTCGCGACCGGCGAGGAGAGTCGGGATCGTCGCCGCCTGGATCGCCGACGGCGTCTCGTACCCGACGTCGCGCAGCGCCGCGAGCACGGATTCACCCAGCCCCAGGTCGGAGAAAGTCATCGTGGCGGACTCCTGCGGAGCCGCGTCCTCGATCGGGACATCGGACGTGGTCACGCTTCAGAGTAATGCCGACCCCACGTGCCGGGGGAGGGTCACGCCGTTGACCCGCAGGATCTCCTCCTGATAGGGCGCGATGACGCCGCCCGAGATCCGGCAGTCGAGCACGAGGAAACGGCGGTCGACCGCGGGTGTCGCGGCCCACGAGGCGAGGCGGTCGAGGTCGTCGAGCGTCTCGACGACGACTCCCTCGGCACCGACGCCCGAGGCGAGGGCGGCGAAATCCACCTGCGGAATGAGCATCGGCTCCCGCGCGAGCCCCTTCAGTCCGTACAGATTGATCTCGGCCCCATAGGCGGCGTCGTTCCAGACGACCGCGAGCCCCCGCCCGGCCGCGACGCGCACCGCCGACTCGAGATCGGCGAGGGCCATCAGCCCGCCCCCATCGCCGGTGGTGAGGACGACGGTCGCCTCCGGATGCGCGAGCGCAGCGCCCGGCACGGACGGCCACCCCAGGCCGATCGACTGGAAAGCGGTGCCGACCATCATCATCCGGTCGGGGGAGGCGACCGGCCAGTACATGTTCGCCCAGCCGATGAAGTGCCCGCCGTCGGAGACCACGATCCGGTCGTCCGGGAGGAGCCGGCCGATCCGCGCAGCGACCGTCCGCGGGTCGAGTCGGCCATCGCGGGCCACGCCGTCGCCCTCGTCGTACCGGCGAAGGGGTGCGAGATCGACCGACTCCCGCCACCCGCTCGGAGAAGTCCCGAGGCGGGTCAGCTCTGCCACGAGGTCCTCGGCGACGACCGCCGCATCTGCACGGACGTACCCGCCGACGTGCGGATGCGTGGCCGTCGGTGCGAGGTCGACCTGGAAGACCCGCGTGGTGGGAGCGAACAGGTCGCCGAACCGCATCGTGAACTGGTTGAGCGAGGCGCCGAAGACCACGGCCACGTCGGCCTCGCGTACGAGCTCCATCGCACCCTCGGCGCCGAAGCCGCCGGTCACGCCGAGGTCGTACTCGCCGCGGGGGAAGACCCCGCGGGCCAGTGACGAGCTTGCAGTGATCGCCCCGGTCGCATCGGCCAGGGCGCCCAGTGCCTCACCGGCGCCGGAGATCCACGCCCCGCGCCCGGCAAGGAGGAGAGGACGCTCGGCGCCCCGGAGCGCTGCGGCGATGTCACTGACCGCGGCGCGGGAGAAGTCGGTCGCCGGGGCCTGCCGCTGCGGCAGCCGCGGCGTGGGCGCGTCGGGCACGGGGCCCGCCTCCAGCGCGACGACGTCGTAGGGGATCGCCAGCACCGTCGGCACGCGATAGGTCAGGGCATGCTCGATCGCGATGGCGGTGGTCGCCGCGGCATCGGCGCGACCGACGGTGTAGGTGCGGACTCCCACACCGGCCGCCAGCGCGATCTGATCGACATCCCACGCCCGAGGACCCGAGGTGGGGGCGTCGCCGACGACGAGCACGAGCGGGACGCGCGCCTGTGCCGCCTCGGCGAGGGCGGTCAGGGTGTTGGTGAAGCCCGCGCCGTAGGTCGCGGTGGCCGCCGCCAGGCGACCGGACGCGCGGTGATAGGCATCAGCGGCGACGACGGCGCCCGCTTCGTGGCGAACGGCGGTGAACGCCGCACCGGTGTCGCGCTCGAGCGCGTCGAGGACGTAGGCGTTTCCGTTGCCCATCACGCCGAAGACGTGCTCGATGTGGCGGGCGAGGGTGTGGGCGACGTGCGCGGAGACGGTGGGCATGGCGGAGCCTTTCGGCCCTCACGGAAGGTGAGGACGACGTACGGATGCGGGAACCGTATGTGTCTCACGCGTGCTGTGCACGGCTGCGTGCCCCTTTTTCGAGCACCGACCGGGTCGTCCGGGTCGGACGGTGAAATCATATACGACCCGGATGTCGCCGACCAGGCGGACCGCATCGAGAGACGTCAGTAGCTGGCGCGCTCCGTCTCCGCGATCGCCGCCGGCGACCATCGCGCCGCGAGTGCTTCGGAGCTGCGGGCGAGGATCGACACATCGGCGGCCACGAGCACGAAGGACGCGCCGGCCTCGAGGTATGACTGCGCCGCTTCCGGGTCGAAGGCATTCACACCGACCGGCTTACCTTCCCCTCGCACCGCCTCGAACGTGCGGTGCACGGCGGCGATCACATCGGGATGCGTCTGCTGCCCGAGCACGCCGAGCGACGCGGCGAGGTCGCTCGGACCGACGAAGACGCCGTCGACGCCGTCGACGGCCGCGATCTCACCCGCCGCGTCGACGCCGGCCGCCGTCTCCACTTGCACGATCAGCGACACGTGTGCGTCGGCATCGGCGAGGTAGCCGTCGACCCTGTTCCACCGGGCGGAGCGCCCGAGCGCCGAGCCGACACCGCGACGACCGCGCGGGGGGTAGCGCACGGCCGAGACCGCGGACTCCGCGTCCGCCGCGGACGACACCATCGGCACGAGGATGTTCTGCGCACCGAGGTCGAGCACCTGCTTGATGACGACCGCGTCGTTGCTCGGCACGCGGACGACAGGGGTGATGGGGTACGCGGCGACGGCCTGCAGCTGCGCGAGCACCGACTCGAGACTGTGGGGGGCGTGCTCCATGTCGATGAGCGTCCAGTCCAGCCCCGACCCGGCGCAGATCTCGGCCACGAGCGGCGAGCCCGTGCACACCCAGATTCCTGCAAGCGGTCGATCGGATGCCGCGAGTGCGGCGCGGAAGGTCGGATTCAGACGAAGCGGCATGCGATCTCTCCCATCGGCCCGTAGTCGCACAGCACGTCGTCGCCGGCGCTGACCCACATCGGTCGGGTGAACGACCCGGCGAGGATGATCTCTCCCGCCTCCAAGCGCGCGCCATGCTGGTGGAACTTGTTCGCCAGCCACGCGACGCCGGTGGCGGGATGCCCGAGCACGCCGGCGGCGACGCCGGTCTCGACGATCTCGCCGTTGCGCGAGAGCACTCCGGGCACCCACCGCAGGTCGATCTCATCGGGACGCTTGCGCACGTCGCCGAGCACCATCGCGCCGTAGGCGGCGTTGTCGGAGATCGTGTCCACGATGGTGCGGCCCTCCAGCTCGATGTGCGAGTTCAACACCTCGAGGGCGGGTACGGCGTAATCGATCGCTGCGAGCGCGTCGTCGAGCGTGCAGTCGGGCCCGTGGAGGGGGCGGCCGAGCACGAAGGCGAGTTCGACCTCGATGCGCACATTGGAGAATCGCGACGCGTCGATCTCCGCACCGGAGCGGTAGACCGTGTCGTCGAACATCACACCGTAGTCGGGCTCGCTGATCCCTGTCGCCTCCTGCATGGCCTTGGAGGTGAGACCGATCTTGCGGCCCACCAGGCGGCGTCCTGCGGCGATGTTGCGGTCTCTCCAGACGCCCTGGATCGCGTAGGAGTCTTCGACGGTCGCGTCGGGGTAGCGCGCGGTGATCCGGGGGATCACGCCGTTCGTGCGGTCGGCCTCGGCGAGCTCCGCGGCGATCTGCGCGATGGTGTCAGCAGGCAGCATCCGTTGTCCTCCCGCCCTCACAACTGATTGCCGAGCTTGAACTCGCCGTCGCCCCGCGCCGGTGCCCGGGTGTACGAGAACCCGTCGGCGCCGATGGTCACCGCCATCTCGGACGAGTCCGTGCGGGCGACGACCGGCTGCGGGTTGCCGTCGAGGTCGAGCACGAGTGAGGCCTCGGTGTACCAGGACGGCACGACGGGGTTTCCCCACCAGTCGCGGCGCTGGTTGTCGTGTACGTCCCAGGTGACCACGGGGTTGTCCGGGTCGCCGGTGTAGTAGTCCTGGGTGTACACCTCGACGCGGTGCCCGTCGGGGTCGCGCAGGTACAGGTAGAAGGCGTTCGAGACGCCGTGGCGGCCCGGCCCTCGCTCGATCCGGTCGGACAGGCGCAGGGCGCCGAGCTTGTCGCAGATCGCGAGGATGTTGTGCTTCTCGTGCGTGGCGAAGCAGACGTGGTGCATGCGGGGGCCGTCTCCGCCGGTCATCGCCGTGTCGTGCACGGTGGGCTTGCGTCGCATCCAGGCGGCGTACACCGTGCCTTCCTCGTCCTGGATGTCTTCGGTGACGCGGAACCCGAGGGACTGCATGAAGTTCACCGCACGGGGCACGTCGGGGGTGACCTGGTTGAAGTGGTCCAGACGCACGAGCTCGCCCGGGCTGTGCAGGTCGTAGCGCCACGAGAGACGCTCGACGTGCTCGGTGGCGAAGAAGAACTCGTAGGGGAAGCCCAGCGGGTCGATCACCCGCACCGAGTCCCCGATGCCCCGGGTGAACCCGTTCGGCTCGCGCCGCACATCGCACCCGAGCTCGGAGTAGAACGCCACGGCCTTGTCGAGGTCGTCGGCCGAGCGCACGCGGTAGGAGAACGCGGCCACCGCGGCGATCGGGCCTCGACGCAGCACGAGGTTGTGGTGGATGAACTCCTCGGTCGACCGGAGGTAGATCGCCTCGTCGTCCTCCTCCGTCACGTGCAGGCCGAGCACGTCGACATAGAACTCCCGGGATGCGGCGAGGTCGGTGACGACGAGCTCCATGTACGCGCAGCGCAGGATGTCGGGCGCCGGCGAAGCCGGGGTGGGGATCGGGTTCGCCGACTGGATCGGCGCCTCCTGGCCCACCCAGAAACCGGAGGAGGTCAGGGTCATGCGGTCGCGATGGCTCATGTCAGGCTTCCTTGCCGAAGGTGGGGTTGTGGACGGCGCCGAGCGTGATGTGCACGGCCTGCTGATCGGTGTAGAAGTCGATCGAGCGGTACCCGCCCTCATGTCCGAGGCCGGAGGCCTTGACCCCGCCGAAGGGGGTGCGGAGGTCGCGGACGTTGTTGGAGTTCAGCCACACCATGCCGGCTTCCACGGACTGCGAGAAGTTATGGGCTCGCTTGAGGTCGTTCGTCCAGATGTACGCCGCCAGGCCGTACTTCACGCCGTTCGCGAGCTCGAGCGCCTCTTCCTCGGTGTCGAAGGGGGTGATCGCGACCACGGGGCCGAAGATCTCCTCCTGGAAGATCCGCGCGTCCGGCGCGACATCGGCGAACACCGTCGGCTCGACGAAGTTGCCCATCTCGAAACCCTCGGGGCGGCCCCCACCGGCGACGAGGCGCCCCTCGGTCTTGCCGATCTCGATGTAGCCCATGACCTTGGCGAAGTGCTCGGGGTGCACGAGCGCGCCCACCTCGGTGCGTGGATCATGCGGGTGGCCGACCCGGACCCTCTTCGCCTGGGCGGCGTACCGCTCGACGAACTCGTCGTAGATCTCCCGCTCGACGAGGATGCGGGAGCCGGCGGTGCAGCGCTCGCCGTTCAGCGAGAACACGCCGAAGATCGTCGCGTCGATGGCGGCGTCGAGGTCGGCGTCGGCGAAGACGACGGCGGGCGACTTGCCACCGAGCTCCATCGAGAGGCCCTTGAGGTGGGGCGCCGCGTTGCCGAAGATGATCTGCCCGGTGCGGCTCTCGCCGGTGAAGGAGATCAGCGGCACGTCGGGATGCTTCACCAGCGCGTCTCCGGCCTCCTCGCCGAGACCGTTGACGAGGTTGAACACGCCTGTCGGCAGGCCCGCCTCCTCGAAGATGCCCGCCCACAGTGACGCCGAGAGCGGCGTGAACTCGGCGGGCTTGAGCACGACGGTGTTGCCCGTCGCGAGGGCCGGGCCGAGCTTCCACGACTCGAGCATGAACGGCGTGTTCCACGGCGTGATGAGACCGGCGACCCCGATCGGCTTGCGGTTGACGTAGTTGATCTGGCGCCCCGGAACCTTATAGGTGTCGTCGGCCTGCGCGACGATCAGGTCGGCGAAGAAGCGGAAGTTCTCCGCCGCGCGGCGAGCCTGGCCGAGAGCCTGGGTGATCGGCAGTCCCGAATCGAAGGATTCGAGTTCGGCGAGGCGGGCGTCGCGCGACTCGACGATGTCGGCGATGCGGTGAAGGATCCGCGAACGCTCGCGCGGTAGCATCCTCGGCCACGGTCCCTCCGTGAACGCGATGCGCGCGGCGGCGACGGCACGATCGATGTCGGCCTTCTTCCCGGCCGCCGCGGTCAGGTAGGTCTCGTTCGAGACCGGGTCGAGCACATCGAAGGTCGCGCCGTCGATCGAGTCGACGAATTCGCCGCCGATGTAGTGCTGGATGTGGCCGGGCAGATCGGCGGGCACATGGCGCTCGGCGGTGCGCGCAGCGGTGTCTGTCATGGTGCTCCTTCGCGAGGGTCAGAAGGCCGGGAGGCCGAGGGTCTCGTCGGGGTGTTCGTGGATCATGTAGGCATCGAGCGTGGCCGAACGGTGGCGGCGTGCAGCCTTCTCGATCTCGCCCAGGGGTGCACCGGTCTCGATGAGCCGGAGGATGTTCTCGTGCTCCTGCACGGACTCCTGCGCGCGGCCGGGGACGAAGCTGAAGGTCGAGTCGCGCAGGTGCCCGAGGCGTCCCCACTCGGCTTCGACGAGCTCGAGCATCCTCGGATTCGCGCACTTGCCGTAGAGCGTGGCGTGGAACTCCTGGTTCAAGCGGGTGAAGGAGCGCGGGTCGAAGTCGGCGAGCGATTCGATCATCCGCTCGTTGACCTGCCGGGCATGACGGATGTCGTCGATGCTCAACCGCCGCGCGGCCAACGCCGTCGCGGTGCCTTCCAGGATCGACAGGGCCTGCATGCTGAACCGGTACTGCGTGTCGTCGACCATCGAGACCCGCGCCCCCACGTTGCGCTCGAAGGTCACGAGCCCCTCGGCTTCGAGCTGCCGGATGGCTTCGCGCACCGGCACCACGCTCATGTCGAGCTCGGCGGCGATGGTGCCCAGCACCAGCCGATACCCGGGAGTGAACTCCTGCGAGGAGATCCGCTCCTTCACCCAGTGATAGGCGCGCTGCGATTTGCTGAGGCCCGCCGCCGGGGTGATCACCTCGTCGCGCGCCATGCGAGGTACCGTTCCTTCCACTGGCCGGTGAGCGGGAAGAGTCCGTCGACCGGATGCCCCTGGGCGACCTGCTCGGCGATCCAGCCGTCTTCGACCTCCTGGTCCAGGGCGGCGTTGACGACGTCTTCGACCAGCGCCGGCGGGATCACGATGACGCCGTCCGCGTCGCCGACGAGGATGTCGCCGGGCTGGACGGTGGTACCGCCGCACGCGATCGTGAGGTCGGCGTCCCACGGCACGTGGCGGCGGCCGAGCACGGCGGGATGCGCGCCGGCGGTGTAGACCGGAATGCCGACCGCCGCCACGGCGTCGACATCCCGGACGCCGCCGTCGGTGACGATGCCCGCTGCGCCGCGGGCGTGCGCGCGGATGGCCAGGATGTCGCCGAGCGTGCCCGACCCGGCCTCGCCGCGCGCTTCGATGACGAGCACCTCGCCGTCGCCGACCGCGTCGAACGCACGCTTCTGGGCGTTGTAGCCGCCGCCGTGGCTGTCGAAGAGGTCTTCTCTGTTGGGAACGAAGCGCAGGGTGCGAGCCCGGCCCACGAGCTTCTTTCCGGGGTGGAGCGGGCGGACGCCGTCGATCGTGACGTTGTTCAGACCCCGCTTGCGGAGCTGCTGCGACAGCCCCGCGACCGGGGTGCGCTCGAGCTTGGCACGCAGGTCGGGTGAGAGCTGCGAGGACGGATCGGCGCCGAGCCCCGCAGCCTCGCGGGAGCCCCACGCCTCGGCTCGCTGCCGGTCGTCGACGGCGGGGAGGGAGCCGACGCCGGGGTCGAACCCCTCTTCACCCTGGACGACCGTCGTGCGCAGCCTGCCGGAGGAGGGGGCGCCGGGTGCGTTCGGGGCGTCCACCTCGACCTCGACGACGTCGCCGGGAACGACGACCGACGACCCCGCCGGTGTCCCGGTGAGGATGACGTCGCCGCGCTCGAGGGTCATGTGCTGAGACAGATCGGCGACGAGCTGGGCGAGGGGGAAGATCATCCCGGCGCTGGTGTCATCCTGAGCCGGCTCGCCGTTCACCCAGGCGCGGACACGGAGGTCGCCCGGATCGATGTCGCGTGCGGCGAGGAGTCGAGGGCCGAGCGGGGTGTAGCCGTCGCGGCCCTTGGAGCGGACGTTCGATCCCTTGTCATTCGCGCGCAGGTCGTAGAGACCGAAGTCGTTGGATGCGGTGACCCATCCGACGTGCGCCCAGGCCTCATCGATGCCGACGCGCCGGGCGTCGCGGCCGATGATCAGCGCGACCTCGGCCTCGAAGGCGAGCAGCTCGGTGCCGGCCGGGCGCTCGATGGTGTCGCCGGAGGCGGCGACAGAGCTCGACGGCTTGAAGAAGTACGACGGCGCTGCGGGCCGGCGTCCGCGCTGGTCGGCACGCGAGGCGTAGCTGAGATGGATCGCCACGATCTTCCCCGGGCGCTGGGGGAGGGCGGAGAAGCGCCGATCGGCGGCATCCGTCATCTCGGTGTCGTCCGTCATGAGCTCCCTCGCTTCGCCACTTGCGGCATATCCCAAATCGTATATTATCGACACCGCCCCGGCAAGCGAGACATCGTGCACCGCCGGAGACAACGTCGTCACGAGGAGTCACGGAAGATGAGCGAGACATCGCAGCAGGGGTTCACGCCCACCGGCACGATCAGCACACCGAAAGACCGCCGCCGCGTCGTGTTCGCCACCGTGGTGGGAACCACGGTCGAGTGGTACGACTTCTTCATCTACGCCCAGGCGGCCGGACTGGTCTTCGCCCAGCTGTTCTTCGCGCCGCTCGGCGAGACGATGGGCATCATCCTGTCGTTCCTGACGGTCGGGATCAGCTTCCTGTTCCGCCCGCTCGGAGCCTTCCTCGCCGGTCACTACGGAGACAAGTACGGGCGCCGGATCGTGCTCGTGATCACCCTCGTGCTCATGGGGGTCGCCACGACCCTCGTCGGCCTCCTGCCCACCTACGCGGCCATCGGCGTCGCCGCGCCCATCCTGCTCATCGTCCTGCGTATCCTGCAGGGCATCTCGGCGGGCGGCGAGTGGGGCGGCGCGGTGCTCATGGCCGTCGAGCACGCCCCCACGCGCAAGCGCGGGCTCTTCGGCGCGTCGCCGCAGATCGGCGTGCCGATCGGACTGCTCCTCGCGTCCGGGATGATGGCGCTGATGTCGGTCCTCGCCCCCGGGGACGCCTTCCTCGAGTGGGGGTGGCGCGTGCCGTTCCTCTTCTCGATCGTGCTCATCCTCGTCGGCTACTACATCCGTCGCCGCGTCGAGGAGAGCCCGGTCTTCGTCGAGCTGGCCGAGCGCAAGGAGCGCACCCGCACCCCCATCGCGCAGCTGTTCCGCAAGCACGCCCTGCTGGTCTTCATCGCCGCCCTCGTCTTCGCCGGCAACAACGCGGTCGGCTATATGACCACCGGTGGCTACATCCAGAATTACGCGACCAACCCCGAGGGCCCGCTGGCGATGGAGCGCAGCAGCGTGCTCCTCGCCGTCACCGGCTCCGCGGTGTTCTGGCTGGTCTCCACCTGGGTCGCCGGGTGGCTCAGCGACAAGATCGGTCGCCGCACGACGTACATCGGCGGCTGGCTCCTGCAGCTGGTGGGAGTGTTCACGCTGTTCCCCCTCGTGAACACGGGTGACATCGGCCTCCTCTTCACGGGGCTGGCGATCCTCGCCATCGGGCTCGGCTTCACCTACGGCCAGCAGGCGGCGTACTACGCAGAGCTGTTCCCGGCCTCCATCCGTTTCTCGGGAGTGTCGATCTCGTACGCGATCGGCGCCATTCTCGGAGGCGCGTTCGCCCCGACCATCGCGACGGCGCTGGTGCAGGCGACCGGATCCACCTGGTCGGTCGCCCTCTACCTCGCGGGGATGACGGTGCTCGGCCTCGCGGCGACGCTCGTGCTGCGCGACCGCACCGGCATCCCGCTCGGTCCTGACTTCGAGGCGGAGCAGGCCAAGAGTCCGATCTACGGGATGGCGAAGTCCTGACGGCTCCCCGGCGGGCCGCGCCGAGGGCGCGCGGCTGCGTGTCGGGTTAGCATTCGAGGATGCCGGACGCGACGCCGATCACCGATGTCTCGATCGGCAGTGAGGGCATCCGCCTCGGGCAGTTTCTGAAGTTCGCCGGAATCCTCGACTCCGGTGGTGACGTCAAAGAGGCGATCATCGACGGGTTCGTGAGGGTGAACGACGAGGTGGAGCGCCGCCGAGGGCGGCAACTGCAGCTCGGTGACATCGTGACCTTCGAGGGACGACGGGTGCGCGTCTGCGTGTGATCGGCCGAGTCCCGGGCATCCGCTGATGGCCCTCGCCCCATCCGGAGCGACCCATAATGGCGGCATGTTCCCTCCCACGCGGGCTGCGGGTCTCGAAGCGCTGGCCGATTTCGTGCCGCGCGCCGGAGCCGCATACGCCCGCCGGCGGAATGTCGACACCGGTCCGCTCCGCACGAACGTGTCGTCGCTGTCTCCGTACATCCGGCACCGACTCGTGACCGAGGGCGAGGTGGTGGCGGCCGTGCTGGGGCAGCACAGCCTGTCGGCGGCCGAGAAGTTCGTGCAGGAGGTGATGTGGCGGACGTACTGGAAGGGGTGGCTCGAGCAGAACCCCGAGGTGTGGCGGCGATATCGACGTGACGTCGCCGAGCTCATCGCCGCCGGCAGCGCCGACACGCCGGAGTACCGCGACGCGGTCGCCGGACGCACCGGCATCGACGCGATGGACGCCTGGGCCCGCGAGCTCGTCGAGACCGGGTACCTCCACAATCACACCCGCATGTGGTTCGCCAGCATCTGGGTCTTCACCCTGCGCCTGCCCTGGCAGCTCGGGGCCGACTTCTTCTACCGGCACCTCCTCGATGGGGATGCCGCGTCGAACACGCTCTCATGGCGGTGGGTCGCCGGGCTCCAGACGGTCGGGAAGACCTACCTCGCCACCGCATCGAATATCGAGCGCTACACCGAAGGTCGATTCCGCCCACAGGGACTCGCCACCATCGCCCCGGCGCTCTCCGAGGAGCCGCTGCCCCCGCGCTCGCCGATCCCGCCGGGCGAGACGGCGCCGGCGGGCGAGCGGCTGGGAGTGCTGCTGCACGAGGAGGATCTCGCCCTCGACAGCCTTCGAGGTGAGCATCCGTGGCTCGACGGCGGAGTCGTCGCCGTCGCCGCGTGCGCAGATGCCGACGCTCGCTCACCGTGGGGCGCGTCGGACACCGTCCGCGCCTTCACCGCCGGCGCCCTCGCGGACGGCCTCGAGAGGGCGGCGCCGGGAGCCGCCGCGCTCGCCGTCGGCGTCGATCCGCCCGCCGCGGTGGTCGAGTGGGCGGTGTCCGAGAAGGTCGACACCGTCGTGATCCCGTACGCGCCGGTCGGTCCGGTGGCCGAGCGGATGACCGGGCTTCGCGCCGCCCTCGCCGACCGTGGCATCGCGCTGCGGGCGGCTCGACGTGACTGGGACTCACTCGCGTGGCCGCATGCCCGGCGCGGGTTCTTCCCCTTCCGCGCCGAGATCCCGCGGCTGCTGGCGCAGCAGGGCATTCCTGCGTCGTCGCGACGATGACGCGCGGCATCCGCTCCCGGAAGACATGGCGCGTGCGGGCCGCGCTCGCCGTCACCGCTGCCATCGGACTCGCTGGCGTCACCGCCGGCGGCCCGGCCACGGCGGCGATCTCGACCGACGGCGAGGGTGTCGTCGTCGAGAGCCTGCAGGCCGAGTACGGGATCACACGGGCGCAGAACGGTGTCAGCGCCCTCACCGTCGCAGAGACCTTCGTCGTCAGGTTCCCGGCGTCCGGTGAGGGTCGCGGCATGCGCCGTGACATCGCCGAGTCTTCCGACGGTGCGGCACGGGTGCTCCGATTGATCTCGGTCACCGACACCGACGGGGCGGAGCGGCCGAGCGAGGTCGACAGCTCCGACGGGGTCTCCTCGATGGCATCGATCGCCCCGGAGGGCCTCCGCGGTACCCAGACGTTCGTCTTCACCTACACGGTGGACGGTGTCGTCACCGTCGGCGACGGTACCCGGGCGCAGGAGGTCACGTGGGCCATCGACGGACGGGAAGGCTCGCCGGCCCTGGGCGAGGTGCGTGCGACGTTCCGCGTGCCGGAGGGCCTCGTCCCTTCGCTCGAAGGCGAGCCTCGGTGTCTCACGGGGCCGCAAGGATCGTCGCGGACGTGCGACCTGACGGTGAACCCGGGCCAGCTCGGCGCGGTGCTGATCGACGTGTCCGCAGAAGACCTCGCGGCGGACGAGACCCTGACCCTCGTCGTCGGATTCGCCCCCGGCACCTTCACGGCCGTCGGCGAGGACTCGGGCGGGTGGATCGGTGGGGCGCTCGCGCTGACGGGGGCCGCGGCGCTCGGCGTGGGGGCAGCAGGGATCGTCGCGGTCCGCCGAAGGCGGCGAGACCCCCGCTCACGACGACCGCTCGCGGCGAAAGAGCCCGGCTCGTTCGGCCACGAGCAGCGCCACTCCTGAGATGACGAGGATGGCCGAGTACCCCACGAGCACGACGCCGATCCCGGAGGTCGTCGGCTTGCCCCCACCGATCGCCTCGATGACGCCCGACACGATGACCACGCCCAATCCGCCGAGGGCGACCACCGGCATGAGGAGGAAACTCGTCGCCTCTCCCGACGTGCGCGGCGGAACGACCGTCTGGACACCGATCTGCGCAGCCGAGAAGGTCATTCCGCCGGCGAGGCCGGCGGCGAACATCGCGACGCAGTACAGGGGGAGCGTGTCGACGAGCATGGCAGACAGGCCGACCGCGGTCAGGGCCGTCGTCGCACCCAGAACCCGGATCGCCGACCACCGCTGGCAGAGCCGGCCCGCGATCGGGCCGGCGATGGCCACCCCCGTCGATCCGGCGAGGAAGTAAAGCCCCGCGACCTGCGGATCGAACCCGCGAATCGACTGCAGCGTGAATGTCGCCGTGACGATCAGCACGTTCGTTCCCATGTTGCCGATCGTGCCGACGCTGAGAAGGGCGAGGTAGGCGCGGTTGCGCAGCAGTGAGGCGTGGATCAGGGGATTCCGGGCTCGTCGCTCGACGAGGACCCACGCGATGAGTCCGCCGACGCCCGCAGCGATCAGGCCGGATGACAGCGGCGCCGCCCAACCGAGGTCCGGCACGTTGTCGATCCCGACGCTGACCAGACCGAGGCCGAGGACGACCGTGACGACTCCGGCCCAGTCGATCGTGCGCAGCGATGTGCCGGCCTCCGGATTGCGCGAGTCCCGGACCCGCATCGTGCCGACGGCGGCGATGACGGCCAGCGGAACGTTGAGCCAGAAGACCCACGGCCACCCGACGGTGGATGCGAGCAGTCCTCCGATGATGGGACCGAGGGCGGTGCCGAGCCCGGAAACCCCGATCATCCACCCGAGCGCGCGGGGTCGTTCCCCGTCGTCGGTGTCGTTGGTGATCAGCGCGAACGCGTTGGGGAGGATGAGCGCCGCTCCGACGCCCTGCACCAACCGACCGACGACGATCGTGACGACATCCCCGCTGAGCGCGCAGAGGACGGATGCGCCGGCGAAGAGGGTCAGGCCGGCGATGACGGCAGCCCGTCGGCCGATCACGTCGCCGACCCGCCCCGCCGGCACGGAGAACGCCCCGAGCGAGAGCATGTACGCCGACAGCACCCATTGCAGATCGGTGACCGAGGCGCCGAACGCCGCGGCGATGGACGGCAGCGCCAGGCCGAGCGAGAAGAAGTCCACCTGCACGCACAGCAGCGCGACGCCGACCGGGAGGAATCGCAGCACCGAGCGCCGTGGGGACACCGCGGGGGGCGTGGCGGTCATCTGTCATCCTCTGGGGGGCTGCTGAGCTCATGTTAGCCAGCACCGCGACCGGTGGAGACGACCCCTCCTCGTCGATCACCGGCTCCCCGACGCCGCCCCGCCGGGCTGTGCGCTGCCCGATTCGTCCTCGTGAACCCGCTGCCGGTGGTTCCGGACGGCATGCCAGATCAACACGCCGCCGGCGATGATGACGGCGACCGGCCAGACGTAGGTCAGCGCGGTGAACCACTCCGCAGCGGTGAAGAGGACGACGATCGCGCCGCCGGCGAGCACGCCGGCGGGAATCCACGCCCACCACCGGCGCTGCGCACCCCCCGGCACCAGCGCGACCAGCGCGAAGGTGACGGCAGCGCCGAACAGGAATGTCGCTCCCACCACGGGGCCGGAGGCCGACCCCGCCAGCCAGGTGACCACCGAAAGGGTCAACAGCATCCCGGCCGGAATCACCGCCCACCACCGCTGATCGTCGCGCAGGTACACCGCGGCGAAGCCCACGCCCAGAACCGCGAGCATCGGCACCTCCGTCCACTGCCCGAATCCGGCCGGGTCGAGCTCCATCACCATCGTGATGGCCGCACCGATCAGCGCGGCGCCGGGGATCGCCGCCCACCACGACGGGCGGTCGGCGAAGAACACGAACCAGAAGGTGGCGCCGCCGACGAGCAGCAGGCCGGCCCAGACGAGGGGCGGCACCGCGGCCACCTCGGTGGCCTCGATCAGCAGCAGCGCCCCGGCGACGAGGACCAGGACCCCGAGGATGATCTGAACCCAGAGTCGTTTCATCGTGTGCTCCTCCGTGCCGGCGGGCTCGCGCCGTCAGGCGCTGACGACCGGGCGCCCGATGCGTTCCTGCGCGCCGAGCTCGCGTGCGATCGAGGCCGCCCACGCGCGGATCGCCGACCAGTCCCGCGCATCACGGGTGTCTTCCGGGGTGTTGCGCACCATGGCGTTCTCGATGAATCCGTGCGGCTCGGTGGGAAGCCGGCCGCCGAAGACAACATGCCCGCGCACCCCCAGGGATTCCGCGCGACTCAGCACCCGCGGCGGCTCCTGCCAACGCAGGTCGTCCTCAGTGGGGCGCGTCGCCTGCTCGCCGAACGGCCCCGAGCTGAAGATCCAGAACGGCATCCGCCGCAGGCGGTCGGACTGATCCTTCAGGAAATGCCGCGCGGGGCGCAGCCACCGGCCCGCGTACACCGCGCTGCCGAGGATCACGGCGTCCACCTCGGACGCATCGGTGTCATGCGCCGAACGACAGAACACGTCCAGGCCGTAGGCCATGAGTTCGTCGGCGATCGTCTCGGCGATCTCCTCGGTCGATCCGTTCTTGCTGGCATAGGTGACGAGAACTCTCATCGCCGACTCCCTACTGTCCGATGGCCGTGGCCAGCGCGGCGATGGCCGAGTTGATGATGCCGCCGAGGAGGGCGACGCCGGCGAAGGCGCCGGTGACGATCCACGCGGTCTTCTTGGCTCCCTCGTATCCGTAGGGCGCCCGATCATCGGCATCGCGTGCCAGACCGGCGAGCAGCAGCACGAGATCGATGACGTACCAGATCCCCAGCCCCCCGGCGGTGAGGAGTTTGAGGATGCCGGTGCCCACCTTGCCGAGATAGAAACGGTCCACGCCGAGGAACCCGAGAAGAAGCGACAGCAGCCACGCGGCGACGAAGGAGCGGGAGCTCTCGGCCACCACGGGTGCGACGGCCGGACTCCCCGGTGCGGACGCGGCGGGCCAGGCCGGAGCCTCGGGCCCCGCGGGCGGTCGATCAGATGTCATGCGCCCAGGATCGAGCTCGTCGCGTCGGCGGTCGGGGGTCGAAGGTCCCGCCATGTCTCACACGGCGGCCCAGCCGCCGTCGACACTCAGCACGGCGCCCGACACGTTCGAGGAGTCATCGCTCAGCAGCCACGCGATGGCCGAGGCCAGTTGTTGCGGCCGCGCCACGGGCGGGAGATTGGTCTGGAAGAACGGCCCGAGCCGCTGCTGCGCCCAATCGGAGTGGAAGGGCGCCTCGATGCTCGTGGCCACCGGCCCGGGGGCCACGACGTTGCAGCGCACACCCTTGGGCGAGTAGAAGAACGCCGTGCTCAGGGTGAAGCCGTTCACGGCGTGCTTCGACGTCGTGTAGGGCGTCCCTGCCGCAGATCCCCGCTGCCCGGCCTCGGACCCGACGTTGACGATGCTGCCGCGACCCCGTTCGACCATGCCCGGCAGGACCGCGCGGGTGAGCCGCATCATCCCGGTCAGGTTGACCGCGAGCACCCGATCCCAGGTGGCGTCGTCGATCTCCGCCGTCGGCTCGAAACCGTCCATGATGCCGGCGATATTGGCCAGGCCGTCGATCTGCGCACCGGCGGCGTCGAGGATGCGGGCGGCGGCCCCGGGGCCGGTGATGTCGGCCGCGACGACGACGAGGCGGTCGTCGGCCGCTTCGGGCAGGTGCGCGAGTCTTTCCTCGAGAGCGTCCACGGCGACCACCCGAGCGTCCTCGCCGAGGAGCCGCTCCACCGTGGCGCGGCCGATACCTGCCCCCGCGCCGGTGACGATGACGGTGCGGCCCGAGAACCGATGCGAATCGTTCGACATGGACGTCTCCTCCTTGGTCTGCCCGGCATCCGACCGGTCAAGGTCAGTGCATCGCGGGGGCCGCGTCGCAAGCAGGCCGAAGGTCCTGCGGGGGGCCTGGCCGCCCCGTCACGCCTCGTGCTCCGCCGCGAGGCACACCGGGGCGCGCAGGTGCCAGAGCGACGGAACGCTCACCGACCCCAGCAGTGCGCTGGAAAGCGGGCCACGGCGGTGCGATCCGACGACGACGAGGGAGGCGTCGGCGGCGACGGACTGGATGACCGCCACGGGATCACCCCGCGGGACCCACTCCGGACGGACCTCGATGCCGGGAGCGGCGTTTCTCGCCTGCTCGCAGGCGCGATCCAACGCCCCCCGATCGGCCCCGACGTGCACCACGACCAGCGGTTCGCCCGAGAGCTCGGCTTCGCGGGCGGCGATCAGGACGGCGGCGTCGGATGTCTCGAGATCGATGCCGACCACGACCGGACCGTCGGGCCGTCCTCCGTCGGTCGGGATGAAGACAACCGGTGACACCGCCCGCGCGGCTGCGCGCACCGGCATCCAACCGTGGAGGAAGGTGTGGAGCGGATCGCCGCGCCTGATGCCGAGCACCACGAGGTCGGCGGCCGTGTCGTATCCCATGAGCGCCTCCGGCATGGTGCCGGTGACGACGTGGGTGTCGACCGCGATGTCCCCCGACGTCGACCTCAGGTACGCGGCCGCCAGTTCGGTCTCGGCCTCGACGTCGGAGGAGCCGTCGATCCCGAATCGCGTGACCGCGACCAGATGGACGCGGAGGGGGATCCGCTCCGCGCGGGCCGCGACCCAGTCGAGGAGGGAGGTGGAGGCCACTCCGGGCTCGAGGCCCACCACGATCGTCTGCTGTCGCACCTCGTTCTCCGATCTGCCGCCCTCACGCTATGGCGCTGCGACGGGTGCGCTCGGACCGAAAGTCCCGTCACCGGGCGTCGAGGGGCCGGCTAGCATGAGGCTGTGTCCGCGTCGCACGCCGTCGATCCTCCGGTCAGCCATGAAGGCGGCGACGACCGCCGCGTCCCCCTGAACGATGGGCACCGGATGCCCCGGGTCGGTCTGGGCGTCTACAAGATGACCGATGACGAGGCGGCCGCGGCTGTCGCCGTCGCTCTCGACGCGGGGTACCGCGGCATCGACACCGCCGCCATGTACGGCAACGAAGCGGGTGTCGGAGCGGCGCTCGCGGCGAGCGATGTTCCGCGTGGCGAGGTGTTCGTCGCCACGAAGGTGCGCTTCGAGGACAACGGGTACGACTCCACGCTGCGCGCTTTCGACGACAGCCTCGTCAAGCTCCGCACCGACTACCTCGACCTCTACCTCATCCACTGGCCGGCGCCGCTGCGCGACCGGTACGTCGAGGCGTGGCGCGCGCTGATCCGGCTCCGCGAGGAGGGCCGGGCCCGCTCGATCGGGGTGTGCAACTTCCATCCCGAGCACCTGGATCGGATCGTCGCCGAGACCGGCGTGATCCCCGCGGTGCACCAGGTCGAGCTGCACCCGCGCTTCCCTCAGCACCGAGTGCGCGCTTACGACGCGAACCTCGGCATCATCACGCAGGCGTGGTCGCCCTTGGCCCGGGGCCGTCTGCTCGACGAGCCGGTGCTGACGAGGATCGCCCGGGCTCACGGCGTCACACCGGCGCAGGTCGTGCTGCGCTGGCATCTGGAGAACGACATCACCGTCATCCCGAAGTCGGTGAACCCCGACCGGATTCGGCAGAATCTCGATCTGTTCGGCTTCTCGCTGACCTCTGCCGACCACCGCGCGATCGCCGATCTCGAGACCGGTGAGCGCACCGGTGTCGACCCGAACGATCGCAACTGATCGGGTCGACACCGGTGCTGCGGGGACATCGCCCGCGCGGTCAGTGCACCGGCATCCCGCCCGTGACGGCGATGGTCTCACCGACGACGTAGCTGGACTCCTGCGAAGCGAGGAAGACGAACGCGGGGGCGAGCTCGACCGGCTGGCCGGCCCGGCCCATGGGGGTCTGCGACCCGAACTCCTCGATCTTCTCGTTCGGCACGAACGCCGGCTGCAGCGGCGTCCAGATCGGACCCGGCGCGACGCCGTTCACCCGGATGCCGCGCTCGATCAGCTGCTGCGACAGGGCGCGGGTCCAGTTCGCGATCCCGGCCTTCGACACCGCGTACTCGGCGAGCGAGGGCGAGGGCTGAAAACCCTGCACGCTGGAGGTCGTGATGATCGATGCCCCGGGCTCGAGGTGAGGCGACGCGGCCTTGGTGAGCCAGAAGAGCGGGTAGATGTTGGCCTTCACGACATGGTCGAGGGTCTTGGTCTCGAAGTCGTCGATGCTGTCGACCGTCGGCATGGTGCCGGCGTTGATCACCAGGATGTCCAGCCCCCCGAGGCCTTCGACGGCCTTCTCGACGACCTCGATGTTCGTCTGCTCCTCCTGCAGGTCGCCCGGCAGGAGCACGGCGACCCGGCCCTCCTTCTCGATGAGGGCGGCCACCTCCTCGGCCTGCGCCTGCTCCTCGGCGAGGTAGCTGAGGGCGACGTCGGCGCCTTCGCGGGCGAAGGCGATCGCGACGGCGCGCCCGATGCCCGAGTCGGCTCCGGTCACCAGGGCCCTCCGGCCGGGCAGGCGCCCGAAGCCGACGTAGGTCGTCTCGCCGTGGTCGGGTGCGGGGTCCATCTTGTGGATGTCACCGGGCGCGCTCTGCTGCTGCGGCGGGAAGGGCGGGCGCGGGAACTGGGTCGTGGGGTCCTGAGGGGTGTACATGTTCGCCATGCCCGCCACGCTAGGCGGGAGGACGGATGCGAGGGCCCGGGGTTGCGCGCGGGCCGAGACCGCGATACGGCGCTACCTTCCGACGCCTCCGGGCGCAACCCTGCCGCGAATGCCTCGACCCTTCGTAGCCTGAACGCGTGACCCCCGCATCCCCCTCGCACAGCGACCTGCGTGATTACGCACCCATCGGCGACGGTCGCACGATCGCGCTCGTCGGTCTCCGGGGTCAGATCGACTGGCTTCCGCTGCCGAACCTCGACTCCCCGCCGGTCTTCGCCCGCATCCTCGACGACGCCACCGGCGGGTGCATCGAGCTCGAGCCGGTCGGGGAGTACACCGTTCGCCGGCGCTACGTCGCGCGGACGAACGTGCTGCAGACGACCTTCACGACGCCGTCGGGGCGCGCGCGGGTCACCGACGCCTTGGTGACCGGCGTCGCCGGGCGTCTGCCGTGGGCCGAGCTCGCGCGTCGCATCGAGGGCGTCGAGGGCAGTGTCGAGTTCCAGTGGGCCGTGCAGCCCGGCTCGCGACTGCAGACGGCGGCGCCGTGGATCGAACAGCACGAAGGCGCCGCGGTGCTCCGCGTCGGGGGTGTGTCCCTCGCCGTCGTCGGCAGCGAGCACGGGCCCGACGACCCCGACCCCGACGGCGTGACCGGTCCGGTGCTGCGCGGCGGGTTCACCACCGCTGCCGCGTCGCGGCACCTGATCGTCGTCGTCGCCACCGACGGAGAACCCCTCCACCTCCCCGTGCCAGAGAACGTCGACCGCAGCGTCGACCGCACCATCGACGGCTGGCGGTCGTGGTCTCGTGAGTTCTCGTACGCGGGCCCGTGGCAGGACGCCGTCCAGCGCAGCGCGCTGGCGCTGAAGCTGCTCGTGTACTCCCCGACGGGGGCGATCGCCGCCGCCGCGACCACCTCGCTCCCGGAGAACCCGCGGGGCGGGAAGAACTGGGACTACCGTTTCGCGTGGGTACGCGACCTCGCCTACACCGCGCACGCCCTCGTGCGCTTCGGCCTGCGGGAAGAAACGCACGCGGCGATCTCGTGGCTGTTGCGCACCATCCGCGAGAACGGCCCCGACCTGCACGTCCTCTACTCCCTCCGCGGCGAGATCACCTCGGGCGTGGAGGAGTTCGACGTCGACGGGTGGAAGGGCATCGGCCCGGTCGTCTCGGGCAATCCCGCCCGCGATCAGCTGCAGCTGGGGGTCTACGGGGATCTGTTCGCGATCTGCCGGACGTACGTCGATGCCGGCAACATCCTGGATGTCGCCACCGGACGCATGCTCGCCGACATGGCCGATCGCACCTGCGACCTGTGGCGGAACCCCGATTCCGGCATGTGGGAGCTCCCCGAGATTCGGCACTACGTCTCGTCGAAGATGGGATGCTGGCAGGCGCTCAACGACGCCGCGTGGCTCGCCGAACGCGGCTCGATCCCCGGCAACTCCGACCGGTGGCGCGCCGAGCGCGAGCGCATCCGGCAGTGGGTGGCCGAGTTCGGCTGGTCGGACGACGCCGACAGCTACGTGATGTATCCGGGGTCCTCCGATCTCGACACCTCGGTGCTCCTTCACGCCGAGAGCGGTTTTGATCGGGGTGAGAGGATGTCGGCGACGATCGACGCGCTCACGGCGGCGCTCGGCGCCGACGACGGACTGCTGTACCGGTACACCGGGATGGCGGATGAGGAGCACACGTTCGTCGCCTCGGCGTTCTGGCGGGCCGGTGCGCTCGCCTGCGTCGGCCGTCACGACGAGGCGCTCGCCGCGATGGACGCGCTCGTGGGCGCCGCCAACGACGTCGGCATCTATGCCGAGATGATCTCCGCCGACGACGGGGCGTTCTGGGGGAATCTCCCGCAGGCCCTCAGCCACCTCGCGCTCGTCAGCGCCGCCCTGACCATCCGTCAGCTCGTCTCGGAGGACGACCTCGAGGGTCACTGACCTCTCGAGGTGCGCGTCAGGCGGCGCGAGAGCCCAGCATCCGATCCGCCGTCCGCAGCGACAGGGCCATCTGCGCCAGACACGGATTGGCCGACAGGGCGCTCGGGAAGGTCGAGTTGTCGCACACCCAGAGGTTCGGGATGTCGTGACTCCGGCCGTCGGCATCGACGACGCCGCCGGCCGGGTCGATGCTCATCCGGCACGTGCCGAGGGTGTGCGCCGATCGGGCGAGGACACGGATGTCCCGGGCTCCCGCGGCCTCGAGGATGCCGGTGAGGGTGCGGGACGCGTGGTCGTCGATGGCCTTCTCGTTCGGCCCCGGGGTGAACGTCACCGCGGCGCGGGGCACACCGAATTCGTCCTGCTCGTCTGAGAGCACCAGCCCATTCCGCTCGGCGGGAAGGCATTCGGCGTTGATCCCGACGCCGATCGAGAACTGCCACGCGTCGAGGGCCTCCATCAGCTCGCGGCCCCACAGGTCGCCGCCGCGCACGAGCATCGTGGCGTGCGTCACCGGCATGACGCCGAGGCTCTGGATGAGATACCCACCGGCGAAATCGGCGTCGGCGGGTCGGATGAAGTCCTCGCTGATGAGGGAGGACGGATAGCCGCGGTAACCCCGGACCTGTGCATCGACCCGGCCCCACGCCTGCAGTGCGCCGTGCGCGAGGAAATTTCGCCCCACCATCCCACTGGAATTCGACAGCCCCGTGTGAAGGAGCAGGCGAGGCGTCTCGACCCCGCCCGCGGCCAGCACCAGCGTCGCGCATCGCTGACGCATCTCCCGCCCGTCGCGGGTGTACACCACTGCGACGATCCGGCCGGCACGGTCGAGCTCGATGCCGTGCACCGTGCTGTCGGGGCGTATCTCGGCGCCGGCCGCCACTGCCGCAGGCAGATAGGTGTTCGCCGTGGTCGCCTTGGCGTCACTGCGGTCGCCCTGATGGATGCTGCCGAGGTTGAGGTTCCGCGAGCGTCGGCCGTAGTGCGGCTGATCGTGGTCGCGGGTGAGGATCGCCGCGGGGGCTGTGGCGGTGCGGATGCCCTGTGTCTCGCACCCCTCGGCGACGAGCTCGGCGGGAGCGTTCCGCTCCGTACCGGGCCAGTGATATGTCCGCCCCTTGTCCCACGGGTAGGGGGTCGGGCCCGAGACGCCGATGGTGCGCTCGACCTCCTCGATGTAACGGGTGAGCTCGCCGTGGTCGATCGGCCAGTCCTCGCCCACGCCGAACTCTGTCCGCAGCGCCAGGTCGCGCGCGTCGGGGCGCGGTGTGAACGCTCCCCAGTGGAGGGTGCCGCCGCCGACTCCGCGGCCGCTGTTGTTCGGCCCGAACGCGGTCGGGGCCTCACCGCCGCTGATCCGCTCCGACATCCAGTTCACGCGCCGGCCCTCGACCTCGTCGGGGATCAGCTGGTCGGGATCGAAGTTCGGGCCCGCCTCCAGCGCCACGACCCGGAGGCCCGCGGCGGCGAGGCGGGCGAGGAGCGGGCCGCCTCCGGCTCCGGTGCCCACCACCACGACGTCCACGGTCTCGTCGGTGGGGTAGGTGCGCATATCGGTGAGATTCATTCGTCGTCTTCCGGGGCGAGGGTGCCGAGCGTGTCGGGTTCCCAGGCTGCGCGGCGGCCGGCGCGCAGCTCGGAGAACCCGGGGTCAGGGGCGGTGATCGCGGCGATGAAACCGTCGAAGCCGAGGCGGGCGGAGGTGGCGGGGTGAGACACCCACGCCTGCGCGAGGTCGGAGCGGACGTCTTCGAACCACCGCCGGGTGGTCTCGTCGTCCCACGGGGAGCCGATGAAACCCTGTCCGGCGATGAGATCGGAGATGAGGTGATCCTGGCTCGTGGTGTCTCCAGGCCAGACCTCGGCGAGCGCGTCGAGCCCGAGCCGATAGGCCTCGGCGTCGCGTGGCAGACCCGGTGGGCGCCAGCCGTCGCCTCGGTCGGCGGCGAGTTCGCGGTCGACGACGCGAGCAAGGTCGAACCGGTCGTCGGGGTCGCGCGGCATCAGGCGCGCTGCGATCGACCCGAGAAGGACGAGCTGCGCGCGAGAGAGCGCCTGCGGTCGGGCGTCGGGGTCGTCCGCGAGATGGCGGCGGGAGAGGATGCCGCGGGTCTCGGCATCGGTCCGCTCGGAGGCGATGACACGGCCCCAGCTCTCGGGTACGCGGGTGGAGGCCGCCGAGACGGCGTCCCAGAGTCCTTCGATCGCTTCGGCGACCTCGGCCGGGCGCTCGAACAGCAGCAGATGGCCGGCGCCGGGCAACGACGTGATCGTCGCGTCCGGCAGGATGCGGGCGACCAGGCCCGGCTGGGCGTCGGCGCCGAGATCGGCATCCTCCGCACCCGCGAGGACGACGGCGGGGACGGCGGAGATGTCCAGGTCGGCGCTGATGTCTTGGCGGCTGCCCTCTTCGAGCCAGCGTCGCCAGGCGAGCGGCGACATCGTTTGCACCTGCGCGATCGCTGCCGCCTCGTCGGCGGGATCCAGCGGCGCGGCGACGTTGTCGGCCACGAACTCCCGTGCATGCCCCTCGGCGATCGGCCCGTCCGCCACCCAGGAGAGCATCTGCTCCCGCTTGTCGGCGGTCATCGGCTCGGGAGTGGCCGGAGAGGGGGCGAGGAGGACGAGCCCTGCGAGCCCGAAGAGGGGCGCGTCGCCGCGGAGGACGCGGTCGGCGACGACGGCGGCGACCTTCCCTCCCATGCTGTGGCCGCAGAGGATCCACGGTCCCCCGGTCGCCGTCTGCGCGATCGCCGCGATCACGCCGTCGACGAGGGCGGAGACGCTGCCGTCCGTGGCATCCGCACTCCCGCCGTGCCCTGCCAGGTCGATGCCGACCACCGCGAGGCCGGGGGAGAGGTGCGCGGCGAGGGGGGCAGCGGCCTCGGCCGACAGCCCGAGCCCCGGCAGCACATAGACCGTGCCTTCGGGTCTCACGGGGTGATCATCCCGCCGTTGACGTTCAGCGTCGCGCCCGAGACGTAGCTGGATTCCGCCGAGGCGAGGAACACGTACGCGGGCGCCAGCTCGGCGGGCTGGCCGGAGCGCTGGTAGGTGTTCTCGTCGTCGAAGGCCGTCATCTGCTCGTCCGAGACGCCGTCCGAGACCTGCAGAGCTGTCCAGACCGGCCCGGGCGCGACCACGTTCACCCGGATTCCGCGCTCGGCGAGCTGCTGCGCGAGGCCCTTCGAGAGGTTGTTGATGGCTGCCTTCGTCGCGGCGTAGTCGAGGCGGTCGGGCGCGGGCTTGTAGGCCTCGAGGGAGGCGGTGTTGATGATGCTCGAGCCCGCGGGAAGGTGGGCGAGGGCTGCCTTCGTCAGCCAGAACGGCGCGA
This sequence comes from Microbacterium sp. SLBN-154, assembly GCF_006715565.1. Classification (NCBI taxonomy): domain Bacteria; kingdom Bacillati; phylum Actinomycetota; class Actinomycetes; order Micrococcales; family Microbacteriaceae; genus Microbacterium; species Microbacterium sp. SLBN-154. The sequence continues at coordinate 3,311,521 of NZ_VFNL01000001.1, read as the reverse complement.
AGACGTTCGTGCGGAACGTCAGCTCGAACTGTTTGTCGCTGAGGTCTTCGACCCGGTCGACCGCGATCTGCCGTCCGGCGTTGTTGACCAGGATGTCCAGGCCTCCGAGGGCCGAGACCGCCTCGTCGATGACCTCGCGACAGCGCGCGGCGTCCGCGATGTCGGCGACGATCGCGTGGCCCCGCGCTCCGGCCTGCGCGATCTGCGTCAGGATGTGCGCGGCATCCTCTGCCTCGTCGGCGAGGTGCACGATCGCGACATCGGCCCCCTCGCGGGCGAACGCGATCGCGACGGCGCCGCCGATCCCCGAGTCGCCGCCGGTGATCAGGGCCTTCCGGCCTGCCAGACGCCCGGTGCCGCGGTAGGTCTCTTCACCGAGGTCGGGTACCGGCTGCATCCGCGCCTGCACCCCCGGCTCGGGCTGGTGCTGCAGCGGTGGCTCGACGCGCGAGTAGCGCTTCACCGGGTCGTCGAAGGTGTACTGGTCCCGAGTGCTCATGCGGTCACGATAGGTGGCTGACCTGTCGCAAAGTCGGGGTTGCGCCCGCCGGACTTTTGCGTCAGCGGAAGGAGTCGGGTCCGCCCCATCCGCCCACCCAGGCCTCGATCCGAGGATCGTCGCGCACCGCGGACACTCCCGATGCGACGACGGATGCGACGCGGAAGGCGGATTCGGTGCCCCACCGCTCGGCGCGTCTGGTCGCGCGGCGCGAGCGGAGCGCGCCGAGGTGCGTGCCTGTGTCGTCGGTGAGTCGGATCGTTCCGACGTCTCCGGTGCCGAGCCGCTCGACGAGATCGATCAGCCAGGCAGGGTCGGTGATGACGAACGGACGGTCGACGCGGAGGGCGACCCGAGCATCGGGAAGGGCTCCCGACGCTACCCGGGGGTCGGGCAGGGGCGAATCGACCCCGTCGTCCAGTACCACCCTCGCCCGGGGGAAGGCCGCGAGCACGGAGTCGACGGTGAGGAAGAGCGCCGCGGCGGGGGGAGAGCCCGTGACGTGCACGACGAGGTCGGGTGCGGTCGGCAGCAGGCCGCGCGGCGCGGAGCCGCGGACGGGGATGTCGCGTGCGAGGCGGATCGACTGGGCGTTGGCGCGCGGGATGTCCGAACCGTCCCGCTCGGACCACTCCGGTCCGTCGTGCCACGCGACGGCGTCGGGCACATGGGCGAAGACGGCGCCGGCCTGCCAGGCGCGGTGTGCGAACTCCCAGTCCTCGCCGCCGTAGGCGGTGAACGTCTCGTCGAAGCCGGCGACGTCGTCGTAGAGGCGCCGCGAGCAGGCCATGACGGCGCCGATGATGAAGCGATACGACCGGTCGTCGGCGTCGAGCAGGTTGCGGGTCTGCGCGTACGCGTCGCGGAGCCAGCTCGGCTCGGCCAGTTCTCGCTCGGCGGCCGCTTCGGGGAGGGGAGCGTCCCGGCGGAGGCCGCCGAAGTCGGCGTGCCGCCGTCGGCCCACGGTGACGGCCTCTGTGAGGAGCGCCGGCAGCCGGACCAGTCTGCGGACGTAGGCAGGCTCGGGTGCCGTGTCGGCGTCGAGGAAGCAGAGCACGTCGCCCGAGCTGGCGCGCACGCCGAGGTTGCGCACGGCGGAGAGGCGGAAGCCGCGGTCGTCCTGCCGCACCAGCGTGACACCAGCGGGAACCGCGACCTCTCCCGGACTGCCGTCATCGGCGACGATGACCTCGAGGAGGTCGGCGGGATAGTCCTGCACATCCAGTGCATGGAGGGTGCGGGCGAGTTCGACGGGCTGATCGAAGTGGGCGACGATCACCGAGACCCGGGGGAGCGGATCGGGGATGACACCGTCGAGGCAGTCCCACGAGTTTCCGACGATCCAAGGCTCGCGGGGCGTCATCGCAGATCGTCCCACCAGGAGAGGTACGCGTCGGCGACCTCGGCGAGGGAGAACGGCACCGTGTCCAGACCGTGCCGGGTGGACGCCGGGTCGCCGGCCGCGAGGCGGAGGGCGGCCGCGAGGTCCGCGGGGTGAACGGTGTGCAGCGTTCCCGGGCGCAGCCGTGCCATCTCGTCGACATAGCAGTTCCGCTCGGCGACGGGGCGCCGGCCCCACCCGATCCAGGTGGCGAGCGACCCCGATGCCGAGACGTGGCGATGCGCGACCACGGGCACCGAGACGGTGCGACCGCGGCGGGCGAGCTCGGCGTCGTCGAGCCATCCGGTCACCTCCACCTCGACGTCGAGCGCGTGCGCGCGGCGGACGAAGGTCTCGAGGTCGGTGGCGTGCCCGTCGGAGGCGCGTCCGAGCACCGTCATCCGTGGGATGCCCGCCTGCGCCGCCGCGAGGGCCACCTCGTCGTGACCCTTGCCCGGGTAGAAGAAGCCGAGAACCCCGACGGTGCCGTCGAGGAGGCCGGCACCGGTGCTTGCGGCGACATCGACGGGAAGGGGGATGCTGGTGACCGACCTCGCACGGATGTCCGCCTCGCCCAGTAGCGCGAGCTCGTGATCGCTGTTGACCGCGACGGCGCGGGCGGCGGCTGCGACGGCGGCGTAGGCGGCCTGCCGGCGTGGAAGGTTCCGCGGTCCGTCTGATGGCTGGGGCAGGTCGTGCAGCGTGACGGTGACCGGTCGCCGCTCGGCGAGCGCGGTGACGCGCTCGGCCGCAGATTCGGGCGACCCTCCCCACAGCCGATCGGTGAACTGCACATGGACGGGCCGGCCCGCCGGGACGCCCGGTTCGTGGGCCACGTCGATCACGCGCACGTCCAGGCGTCGCGCCGCGATCGCCCCAGCGAGCTGCCGGCCGTACACGGCGACCCCGTGCGTGCCTTCGTGCGTGACGAGGGACGGCGCGGCGATCATGACCGCCACCGGGCGAGGAGGGGCGCGAGGCGCGTGAGCGCCGCATCGACGAAAGCCGGGTGGGCGGCGTACCACCGGCGATGGGCCTCGCGCACCTCGGCGTCGTCGACCGGGCGGCCCTCCACCAGCCAGTGGGCGCGCGGGGGCTCCGGCAGCGACCAGGCCTCGACGACCTCGGGGATGAGGGGGCTCCGGACCGATGCGAGGAGGGGACGCCCCGGATCGTGCACCGGTCCGTCGAGGCCCAGCGCCTCGAGCACCCGCGCACCGAGGGGCAGCCAGATCGCGTTGCCGGGGTGGTTCACCGTGCGGGCGTGCTCTGCGGTGAGCGCGCCGTACAGGTCGGACACCGGCACGTCGATGTCCTGCTCGCGTGTGCGGAGCTCGTCGAGCGAGTCTCGCGCGACGCTGCGGACGTCGCCGGGTTCCAGCGCGGTTCGCGTGGCGATCCCGCCTGCCTCTGCGAGGGTGCGGACGTCGTGGTAGGCCACGATCGGCGGTTCTTCGTCCACGCCCGGCACCCGGATCGCGGCCTGGAACGGCTGGAGCCCCGCGAAGCGGACCGACGGCACGGTCAGCACGGCGCCCCCCGTCACGGCCGCGAGCTGGCGGGTGCCCAGGGGGAGGCCCCGGTAATCGGGTCGGATCGGCTGGGTCACCACGTACGCCGCATCCGTGATGATCTCGTGGAGTCTCGTGGCCTCGTCGGCGGTCATCTCGTGCACCGGAGGCACGCGGAAGAAGGGCCGGTCCGGGGCATCCAGCACGATCCGGAGGGATTCGGCCTGGCAGTTGCCGACGACGATCCCGTACCGATCGGGCACGGGGGACAGCCCGAAGAACTCGGCGTAGTGCTGCTGTCGCGTTATCACCGAAGGGTCGCCCGGCGCAACGGCGGCGGGCACATTCGGGGCACCGTTCATGATGTGAACGTAGCTTGTCGATGACGTCGTCCCTCCCTCGCCCGTATCCATTGCGACGTCTGCGCGGATCTGGTACCGCGGAGCGCTCGACGGGCGGAGGGAGAGAAGAAATACGCACCGACACCGGCCTCGTCCGCATCGCCTCGATCCCTGCCGCGCATCCCTACGTGGACGCGATCACCGACCGCCGTTTCGTGGAAGTCCTGCCCGATCCGCCTGTCCCCGGCGCTCCCGACGGCCGGTGGTGGCCGCCCGTCGCTCTGACGACGGGGTGGCTGCGAGCCAACGCCGAGCACGTCGACGCGCTGCACGTGCACTTCGGACTCGAGTCGTTCTCGCCCGCCCAGCTCGAAGCGGCGCTCGCGACCGCTCGTGACCTCCGCCTTCCGGTCATCTACACCGTGCACGACCTGGAGAATCCGCAGCTCATCGACCAGAGCGGCTACGGCGATCTGCTCGATGTGATCATCCCCGCCGCAGATCACCTCATCACGCTCACCGCCGGCGCCGACGCAGAGGTCGAGCATCGCTGGGGTCGCGAATGCGAGGTGATCCCCCACCCCCTGCTGGCCGGCGCCGGCGGAGACGCTCGCACGCCCGCCCCGCGCAGGAACGAGGTGCGCGTCGGGATGCACCTGCGCGACCTCCGGCCGAACATCGACGCTGCGGGCGCCGTGCGCGCTGCAGGGGCGGCCGCCGAGCTGTTCGAGGCCGACGAGACGCCGGTGATCATCGAGATCCTCATGAACGACCGGGTGCGCGACGCCGAGCTCGCCGTGCGTCTCGAGACGCTCGCCGCGCAGCATCCGTCCGTACACCTGCGACGCACGGCTCGCATGGCGGATGTCGACGTCGAGGCGTGGCTCAGCGCGCTCGACCTGTTCGTCGTGCCCTATCGCCACGGCACCCACTCGGGGTGGGCGGAACTGTGCTTCGACCTCGGGGTACCCGTCGCGGGCACCGCGGTGGGTCACATCGCATCGCAGCATCCATCGTCGTTCTCGGTCATCGAGCTCGACGACGCCGCGACGCTGGCCGCGGCGATCCGTCGCTCTCGGGTCGTCCGGCAGGCGGCGGACGAGCCTGGAGTGCGCGACGCGCGTCGCCGGGCGCGCCTGCACGAGCGCGACCAGGTGCGGGCCGCGCATCTCGCGCTGTACCGGCGCGCGATCGACGAGGGTGCGCGGCGTCGTCCTGTCGAGGAGGCGCGGCGATGAGCGGGGTCGAGCGACTGCGGATCCTGGTGGTCGCCCCGGAACGGCACGCGCTTCGCCAGCCGCACGCAGGGGGCTTGGAGGCGGTGGTCTGGAACCGCGTGCGGTGGCTGCGACGGCAGGGACACGCGGTGTTCCTGTGCGCAGCCGATGGCTCGGACTTCCTCGGGGCGCACCCGGAGCTGCGGCTTCCGAGCCCGCGCTGGAGCCGGCCGGAGGATGCCTCCGACTCGCTGAGCCCACGAGGGCATGAGCATCGGATGGGCGAGGCGTTCCACCGCGTGCGGCATCTGCTGGCGACCGGCATGCTGCCGGTCGACGTCGTCGACAACCACAGCCTCCACCCGGATCCGATCCTGTGGAGCCGCGACCTCGGGCTGCCGGTGGTGACGACGCTGCACACGCCGCCGCTGCCGGGAATGGTCGAGGCTTCCCGTCGCCTGTCCGGACGGGAGCCTCACCGGTTCCTCGCCGTGAGTCAATTCACGGCCCAGGCCTGGTCGCAGGCCGGCGTCGACTCGTTCGTCTTCCCCAACGGCGTCGATGCCGACCAGTGGCGCCTCGGCCCGGGCGGGCGGGACTGGGTGTGGTTCGGGCGGATCGTTCCCGAGAAAGCGCCGCACCTGGCGATCCGCGCTGCCCTGCGGGCTGGGGCGCGTCTGCGGATCGCGGGCCGGATCGGCGACGTGAGCTATTTCACCAGGGAGATCGAACCCCTCCTCGGCGGGGGCATCGACCACCTCGGCCCGATGAGCCTGCCCGAACTGAGTGCGGTGATCGGCGCCTCGGCCGTCGCCCTCGTGACCCCCGTGTGGGACGAGCCGTTCGGGCTCGTCGCCGCCGAGACGCTCATGACCGGCACCCCGGTCGCGGCCTTCGACTCCGGCGGAATCGGCGAGGTGCTCGCCGGCATGCCCGCCACGGCCGTCGTGCCGGCCGGCGACGTCGGCGCGCTCGCGCGCGCCGCCGCAGGCCTCGCCGGGCTCTCGCGATGGGGTCTTCCTCGCGACCGCATACGGGATGCCGCAGCGGCGCGCTACTCGCTGGAGCAGCGCCACCGCGAGATCGAGCGGGTGCTGTCGGTCGCCGCATCCGGTTCGGCGGTTCCTGGGCTCGTTTCGGCGGACGTCGTGGGCACGGCGGTCGGGGCGTGATCGGCTGGTACGTCCATCATCACGGCTGGGGCCACGCCACCCGTCTCCGGGCGATCATTCCGCACCTCGACGACGAGGTCACCGTCTTCTCCTCGCTGCCCCAGCCGACCGACCTCCCCGCCGGCGTGCGATGGGTGAGGCTCCCCTCGGATGCCGACGACATCGTCGGCGCAGACGGCGCTCGGCGCCCAGCGCGACACTTCGGCGACGAGACCGCGCGCGGGTCGCTGCACTGGGCGCCGATCGCGCACCCGGGGCATCGCGCAAGACTCGCCGTCATCGCCGACTGGGCCGCAGCGAGCGAGGTGTCGGCCTTCGTCGTCGACGTCAGCGCCGAAGTGGCGGCGTTCGTGCGCCTGCTCGGGATCCCGACGGTGGTCGTCGCGCAGCCGGGCCGCCGGACGGACCGTCCGCACCGGATGGCGTACGAGATGGCCGACCGCATCCTCGCACCGTGGGCGGCCGGCACCGTGCCGGCCGAGGGACTCACCGGCTTCGACGATCGCGTCCGACGTGTCGGCGGGGTGTCGCGGTACGACGGGCGGCGAGCGGGCGACTCGGCGGCGCGACGAGTCCTTTTCCTGGGGCGGACGGTGGATGATGCCGTCCTGCGTCGGGCGATCGCGCTCCTTCGCGCCGACGGGTGGAGCGTCGAGACGGCCGGCGCAGGGGAGGGTGATCGCGTCGATGACGTCTGGCCGATGATCGCCGGCGCGCACGTGGTCGTGAGCGCTGCCGGGCAGAACAGCGTCGCCGATCTCGCCGCCGCGAATGCGCGCGCGGTCGTCGTGCCGCAGGCGCGGCCCTTCGACGAGCAGGGCGAGACCGGGCGCGTCCTCGCCGCCGGCGGATGGGCGGACGTCGCGCCCTCATCGACCGATCCCGAGCACCTCGTCAGGCTCGTGCAGCGCGCCTCCGATCGCACGCCGGACTGGAGCGGCTGGCAGGTGCGAGGGGCGGCCGCGCGCGCGGCCGCCGTCATCGGAGAGGTGCGCGTGTGACCGGGCGCGTGGCGGTCATCACCGCGTGGTCGCGCGACCGGGAGGACCACCTGCTTCGCCAACGGGCCTTCCTTTCCCGCGTCTCAGCCCAGGGGGTCGAGGTCTTCCGCGTCGACATCGGGCTGGACGCCGATCCCGCCGCGACGCCGCCCGGCGTCGTCGCCGGTCATGTGGCGCCCGGACCCCATGGAGTGCGCGTGGGGGCCGCGCGGAACGAGGGTGCCCGGATCGCGCTCGATCAGGGCGCCGAGGTGCTGGTCTTCCTCGACGTCGACTGCCTGCCGGGCCCTGAGCTTGTTCGGCGGTATGTCGAGGTGCTCCGCCGTCATCCGTCCGACATCGCCTGCGGACCGGTCACCTACCTCGCGAGCGTCGAACGGCCCGGCCTGCCCGACCAGCTCGATGGGATGACCCGGCCCCATCCGGCGCGGCCGAGCCCTGCCGCCGAGGAGAGCCGCTCGGGGTCGAGCGAGGAGTACGACCTCTTCTGGTCGCTCTCCTTCGCCGTTACGCCCGGCACCTGGCGTCGCCTCGGCGGGTTCGACGAGGCCTACGAGGGCTACGGCGCCGAAGACACCGATTTCGCCCGGCGCGCACGCGCCTCGGGCGTCGGCCTGAGATGGGTCGGCGGGGCGCACGCGTACCACCAGTGGCATCCGGCGGGCTCACCGCCCTGGCGTCACCTGGACGACATCCTGCGAAACGGTGCGCTGTTCTCTCGCACCTGGGGCGAGTGGCCCATGCGGGGCTGGATCGATGCCTTCGTCGCCGCGGGTGCGGTCGAGGAGCACGCCGGCGGGTTCCGCCGCGCGGCCGTCTGAGGGATCAGCGGAGGCGGGTCACCAGATGGTGCCCCCGCCGATCGAGATGCCGCCCCACGTGAGCAGCACGAAGATCGCCGCGAACACCACGGGGGCGATGCCCTTGCCGCTGCGTGCCAGGCCTTTCAGCAGGGCGATCACGACCAGGACCGCCGCGACGAGAGACAGACCCCCGCCGAGGATGAGACCGATGAACAGCGGGATCGGCATGAGGACGAGGCCGGCGAGCCCGACCCAGAAGGCGGCCCAGGCGGTGGGGTTGCGGGTGGGTGCGGCGGCGTTCGACATGCCTCGATACTGTCAGAGCCGGGCCGCCGATGCGCCGGGGCCGTGATCTCGAGGGGGAACAGTGAGCGAAGAGCCATGGCTGCCGCAGGATTTCGTGCACCCGAGGTCGGTTCCCCTCGTCGACGGGGTGCATCTGCGTCCGATCCGCGCGAGCGACGTCGATATCGACATGGTCACCGTCATGGCAAACCGCGACATGCTGTGGCAGATGTACGGCGAGGCCTGGGGATGGCCCCCGGCGTCGATGACGCACGCGGAGGACGAGGAGGACCTCGCCCACCACGCCGCCGACATGGAGGCCCACACGTCGTTCAACTACGCCGTTCTCACCGACGACGAGACCCGGCTGCTCGGGTGCGTCTACATCGACCCGCTGCCTGCCGGACCCGAGGGGGCGGCCGCCGAGGTGTCGTGGTGGATCACCCAGGACGCCCCTGACCCGTGGCGCGACGCCCTCGACGCCTTCGTCCCTCGCTGGATCGCCGAGGCGTGGCCGTTCGCCCATGTCAGCACGCCGTTCCAGCTGCCGCGTCGCTAACTCCTGCGTTTCGGGCGAGATCCGAGGATTCGGGGGTCTATCACCGACCGCCGGCTCGTTCTGCAGGAGTTGGGGACCGCCGCCGATCGGGACGGCTGAGGCGCGGCACCGGCGATCGCCGCTAGCGTGAGGGCGGCGGCGCCAGGCATGGGTCCTGGAGTCGGCGAATGGGGGAGATGACGATGACACAGGTGGGACCGGAGCCGGTGACGCTTCCTCCCGTCACCGGCTACACCGTGGGCGACTACCTCCTCGACCGGCTCGCCGGCGCGGGCGTGCGGCACCTGTTCGGTGTTCCAGGCGATTTCACCCTGTCGTTCCTCGACCACGTCCAGGCCCACCCCGACATCGAGTGGGTGGGGTGCGCGAACGAACTGGGCGCCGGCTATGCCGCCGACGGCTACGCACGACTGCACGGACTGGGCGCGCTCTGCACCACCTTCGGCGTCGGCGAGCTGTCTGCGATCGCGGCCCTCGCGGGCAGCCGCGCCGAGCACGTCCCCGTCGTGCACGTGGTGGGGGCGCCGACGACGGCCACCCAGGCGGCGGGACGGGCGACACATCACACGCTCGGTGACGGTGACTTCGGGCACTTCGCGCGGATGGCCGCCGAGGTCGCCGCCGCGTACGCGACCGTCACCGGCGACGGCTACGCCGAGGAGATCGACCGCGTGCTCATCGAGGCCCGAGACCGTCGCCTGCCCGGCTACCTCCTGCTGCCGGCCGATGTCGCCGCTGCGCCCGCCGTCCCGCCCCCCGCGCCGCTCCCGGAGCATCCCGGGGTCACCGACGCGAGCATCGCGGCCGACTTCCGCGCGCGCCTGGTCGAGAGGATGACGCAGGCGTCGACCGTGACGCTCCTCGCCGACATCCTCGTCTCCCGTCTCGGAGCAGAGGCGCACCTGCATCGGGTGACCGCCCTCGGCGTACCGCATGCGACGCTCCTCTGGGGCCGCCGGGTGGTCGATGAGTCGGCTCCGGGTTACCTCGGCTCGTACCTCGGGGCATCCAGCGACGACCAGGTGCGCGTCGCGGTCGAGGATGCCGATCTGCTGGTCATGGCCGGTGTGCAGTTCACCGACCTCACCAGCGGCTTCTTCTCACAGCGCATCGATCCCGCCCGGACCGTCGAGATCGGCGGCGAGGCGGTCTCGTGGGATGGGCGCATCTTCTCGCCGCTGACGATGACCGACGCGTTGGACATCGTCGCCGAGGTCCTCATCGAAACCGGCGCCGGTCGCCGCGTGGGATCGACGGATGCCGCGCAGGAGCGCGCCGCGGCCCCCGTGGCTCCGCTCTCCGACGACGCCCATGTCGACACCCCGCTCGGGCAGGAGGCCCTCTGGCGCGAGGTGGCCGATTTCCTCCGGCCCGGCGACATCGTCTTCGCCGATCAGGGCACGTCGTTCTACGGCATGGCCGATCACCGCCTGCCCGGTGGCGTCACCTTCGTCGGCCAGCCGCTGTGGGCGTCGATCGGCTACACGCTGCCGGCCGTGCTGGGCGCGGCGCTGGCCGCCCCCGAACGGCGACCGGTGCTGCTCATCGGCGACGGTGCCGCACAGATGACCGTGGCCGAGCTCGGCACGCTCCTGCGCCGCGGCATCCCGGCCGTGGTTGTCGTGGTCGACAACGCCGGGTACACCGTCGAACGGGTGATCCACGGGGCGAACGAGGCGTACAACGACATCGGCACGTGGGACTGGGTGCAGGTGATGAAGGGGATGGATGCGGCGGGGTCCGCCCGCGGCATCCGTGTCGCCACGGCGGCGGAGTTGCGGGCCGCGCTATCCGATGCGCGCGCGTCCTCTTCGCTGACGCTGATCCAGGCGGTCGTGCCGCCGCAGGACGTGCCACCGGTCCTTCGGGCCATCGCCGCCGCGGCGGCGGCGGCCAACCGGTCGAAGGACTGATCGATCGCGTGGGGTGGCCGGCATCGCCTCTGGCCACGGCAGACTGACGGCGGAACGACCAGGGGAGGCGGCGATGGCCGGGAAAGAGACGCACCACAGTGCGGGCCCGACGGACTCCGCCGCGAAGAGCCCGCGCGTCCCCGTCACCGCGGAGCGGCTGAAGACCTTCACCGACGCCGTCGTCGCCATCGCCATGACGCTGCTGATCCTGCCCTTGATCAACACGATCGGCGATGCGTCGGCATCCGGTCAGTCCACGGCCGACTGGATCGGCGCGAACCTGGATTCGATCACGCTCTTCGCGCTGAGCTTCGTGCTGATCGCCACCTTCTGGATGAGTCACCACCGCCTGTTCGCCCTCGTCGAGCATGTGACCGAACCGCTGCTGTGGATCACGGTGGCGTGGCTGCTGACGATCGCGTGGCTGCCCGTCGCCACCGCGCTCACGGGGCAGACCCGACGAGACGCCCTGCAGCTCGTCGTCTACATCGGCACGATGACGCTGACGTGCCTCACCCTCGCATGCGCCCGCTTCTACCTGCGGGCCCACCCCGAGCTCCATCGCATCCCTGAGATCGGCATGCGGCGCGGGCTGCTCGCCGACCTGTTGACGACCGGGATGTTCGTCGTGGCACTCGGGATCGGTATCGCGCTTCCCGCGATCGGGTACTCGGCCCTCTTCCTCATGGTCCTCGTCGGCCCGTTGCACACGCTCTGGGCGCGGGCGCTCGGACTCTCCGGTGCGACATCGGCGCCCGACCGGCGCTGATCATCGCGGCGAGTCAGGCGGCGAGTCAGAAGGTCGGCGTCCGCACCACCGAGAGAAACCGCAGCGCGTC